>JAJRRS010000022.1 GCA_024279275.1 Planctomycetota bacterium
ACATGAGCCTCTCCTGTATTCAAGGAAAGGCCCGATGGTCGCAGCAAGTTCAAGTTGATGCAGGTCATCTTCTCTTGCAGATCATTCGCTTGGCAACACTTATACGAAATCACGGCTCAAACGTTGGGACAGTAGTGATTGTCTATGATGTTTTCGCTTCAAGTTGGTTTGAATTTCTTTACTACACTTCTTAAGGGCTTATTATGTTTATCTCGCCATCAATGGGAAAACTGACCGGATGGAAAGCCGTGATTATTGCGGTCCCTCTTGTTGCATTTTTTGGTTTCCAGGCTTGGGAAACAATGCCTCACTACCACGAAATCGATTCGGGTACTTGGACTATCCAAGCCGGCCAATCGATGGCCTATACATTTAATTTGCCGGAGCAATGCCGTATAGAGTTTGAGATTACACGGAATACACCCGGCGAATTTCAAGTGGCATTGATGGAGGCTGCTGTTTTTGACCGTATTACAAATGGGCTGGCGTTGTCCCAGATGAATGATGAGCCGGATGGGGGGGGCGGGCCGACCGAATTTATATTTGATCAAACGGGATCGGGCACCATTGCCGGACGAGATATCCGACTTGAGGCAGGCAAGTATAAAATTGTGACATCTCAAGCTGATCAATCAGGTATGACTGCTACTTACAAGATATTTGAGTTCCGCGGGGGAAAATAGTACCCCGTTAGGATGTGGATGGTAGATTGGCGCGGCAGCCCCGCAGCCGTTCGTGGTATCATCTGTCCATGGCCCGAACGACTAAAGCACCCAGTAAAAGCAAGACGGCGGCACTTGGCGTGGAGACGCGGGTGTGTGTTTTGTATGGCCCGGAGCAGTGGTTGAAGACTCGGCACCTGGATGATCTGCGCAAGGCGTTGGATGCGGCGCATGGGGAGACGGAGACGTTTTATTTTGAGGGCAAGTTTGCGAGCCTGGCGGATGTGCTGGATGAGTTGCGCAGTTATGCGTTGATGCAGCATCATAAGATCGTGGTGGTGGATCAGGCGGATGAGTATCTCAAGCGGGATGGGTTTCGTCAGGCGATGGAGCGTTATGCGGCGGCTCCGGTGGATCACGGGACGCTGGTATTTCGTTGTGATACATGGAACAAGGGGAAGCTGGATAAGTTGATCGCGAAGGTGGGGGCGGTGATTAAGTGTGAGCCGCTCAAGCCGGCGGCGGCGAAGGGTTGGCTGGTGAAGCGGTGCCCAAGTGAGCATGGGCGTGCGATTGAGCCGACGGCTGCGGGGCTGCTGGTGGATCGGATGGGGACGGATCTGATGACGCTGGATAGTGAGCTGGGGAAGCTGGCGTTGATGGTTGATAAGGGGCAGGCGATCGAGCGGGGGCTGATCGAGCAGACGGTGGGCAAGAGCAGTGATGAGAAGGCGTGGGAGGTTCAGGAGGCGGTGCTGGCGGGGCTGAATTCGCGGTCGGCTGGGCCTGTGGTTGAGAAGGTGCGGGAGTTGCTGGACCTGGCGGGGCACGCTGAGGTGCTGGTGATGTATTTCGTGGCGGACCTGGTGCGGAAATTGAATACAGCGGCGATGATGAAGGACGCGGGGGTGGGTGAGGGTGAGATTGCCCGGGCGATGAAGCTGTGGGGGCCGAGGCAGCAGTTATTTATGGGTGTATTGCGTCGGCTGGATCGGGCTTCGCTGGCGGAGGCGTTTGATGACGTGTTGGAGGCGGATCGGCGTGCTAAGTCGGGGCTGGGAAATCTTGTGCGTAATCTCGAATGCTTCTGCGTGCGGCTGGCCGATAATGTAAAGTAAGGCGGAGAGTGGGGTCTGGGGGGATGTTATGCGTGACGGGGGAAAATCCGGGGGGGCGGGTTCATGGATGAACCGTTGGCCGGTTGTCGGTCGGAGATGCAGGAGGCATGATGCGAAGCGAATCATATCGTTGGTGGTGTGCAGGCACCTTGGTTTTTAGTCTTATCAGCGGTTGCCAGGAGATGGGACTGCCGACTGGGCTGAACGAATCAACACAAACGCCCGAAGCGGGTCTGGCTGATGCGGAGGCGGGCGGCGATCTTGCTGCGGAGGCTTATGCTCACGCTCAGCGTGTCGCGGCGGCGGGTGCCTTCGGCGAGCGGGCTGAGCCGATGCAGGAAATTCTCTGGAGTGATGTCAGTGGTGAGCCGCAGGCAGATCCCGGGGTTGTTTATGCTGAGTCGGCGGCGCGTATAGGACGGGCGCAGAGGGCTGGGGTCGTGACGAACGACACGGTCCCCCCGGTTCCCCCGGTCCCGACGGATGCCACGGCCTCTGGAGTTTCCTTGGTTGGGGATGATCCTGTGGTGACACTGGTGTCGAATCCTGCGATCGAGGTATCGGCGCAGCCCGGCGTGTCGGAGACGGCTATAAAAATGACCCAGGCCCAGGCACATCGCCTGTTGCTTGAGGCGGTGCGTCGTGGGGATGACTCGAACTTGTCCAAGGCGATTACCGCGGCGACGCTGGCGACCGTTGGGCCGCACGGCGAACTGGATTGGTCGATGCTCGCGTCGTTGTCCCCAAAGGATAAGCAGCGGGTTGAGGGCTATCATCGGGCGATCAGCACGCTGCGGGCGCAGATGTTGTCGGGTGAGGGTGAATTGGATCGTGAAGCGGTGGCGGGGCGGTTGGAGGCGTTGTATGGCAGTCAGCCGGTGACGATCCGCACGATCGAGTTGTGTGAGAAGGTGATGGGCTATGGGGTGTACGACGCGTTCCCCGACCATACGTTTGTGGCGGGCCGTGAGCAGAAGCTGATTGTGTATGTCGAGCTGGATCACTTTAAGCCAATGGAGAGTGCGGACGGTGAGGGGTACGAGGTTCGGCTTCGTCAGGAGTTGGAGCTGTATGAATCCAACGGGTTCGAGGTGTGGAGCCATGAGCCGGTGCAGATCACGGATGTATCGCACAACAAACGGCGAGACTTTTTTGTGGTCCAGTTGGTGACGCTCCCGGCGCAGTTGCGGATGGGGCAGTACCACTTGAAGATCCGCGTCTACGATGAGAACGCCGGGACGCGGGACGAGGCGACGTTGGAGATCAGGCTGGTGGCGGACGATACGCTGGTTAAGAAGTCGGGGCGATGAGGGGGGAGGAAAAGCTGGAAAGCAGGAAATTTAGGAAGCAGGAAATTAAGAGGGGGGAGTAAGTGAGCCGATGTGGTGGGGTTGAGGTTGCAGGGTTTGGGGGCTTGGTTACTATGCGGCCATGCGTGTGCTTGCAGATGGCGACCGCTTTGAGACGTTGATCGATTCGCTTTGCCGTGGGATTGATGGTGCCATCGCGTGTTCGGGGGATTCTGGTGAGTTATGCGGGGGAGGTGCAGGGGGAGACGCTGTAGGTCTATCTGGAGATAAACCCGGGGGCGGTGGAAAAACCGGGGGAACCCCCGGGGGTGAATCCGGGGGCGGGGGGGGATGGGCGTTGGTTGGGGTGCGTAGTCGGGGGGATGTGATTGCTCAGCGGATTGCTGATCGGATGGGGGCGGATCGGTTTGGCGGGCGGATCGGCACGCTGGATATCACACTTTATCGAGATGATTTATCTGAGATCGGGCCGCAGCCGGTGGTGCGCACGACGGAGATTGATTTTCCGATTGATGGGCTGAACGTGGTGCTGATCGACGATGTCCTGATGACGGGGCGGTCGATCCGTGCGGCGTTGCAGTCGCTGATGGATTTGGGCCGACCCCGGCGGGTGTGGCTTGGGGTGTTGGTGGATCGTGGCGGGCGTGAGCTGCCGATCGGGCCTGATTTTGTGAGTCTTGATCTGACCGAGGGTGCGGATGAGGCGTTGGCACCGGGTGCGAAGGTGCAGGTGATGGTGAAGCCGACGGATGAGCGGGACGCGGTGGTGGTTTTTGATGAGGGCGAGCGGAAGGGGGCTGAACGTGGCTGATGTCTCAAGCGGTTCTAAAGCGTCCGCGGTTGACAGCGACTATCACTGGCCTCACCGGCATCTGCTGGGTCTGGAAGATTTGTCGGCTGAGGATATCCGGTTCCTGCTGACGACGGCGTTGGGGTTTGATGGTGTTTCGACACGGAGTATCAAGAAGGTGCCGGCGTTACGCGGGCGGGTGGTGGTGAACCTGTTTTTTGAGGATTCGACACGGACCCGGGCCAGTTTTAATCTCGCGGCGAGCCGACTTTCGGCGGATGTGCTTGAGATGGCAGGGAAAGGATCGAGTGTTTCCAAGGGGGAGACGTTGATCGACACGGCACGGAACATCGAGGCGATGGGTGTGGATGTGATCGTCTGCCGACACCATCACAGCGGGGCGGCGGCGCACCTGGCGCGGTCGGTGGCTTGCTCGGTGATTAATGCGGGGGACGGGCAGCACGAACACCCGACGCAGGGGCTGTTGGATATGCTTACGATCGCCAAGCGCACCGGGCGGACCGATGGGTTTGATTTTACCGGGCTGACGGTGGCGATCGTCGGGGACATCGCCCACAGCCGGGTCGCGCGGTCCAACATCTACGGCCTGATGAAACTGGGGGCGCACGTGATCCTCGTCGGCCCATCGACACTCCTGCCCGGGGCGTTTGCGGATATCGGTTGCGAGTTATCCAACAGCCTGGACGAGGTGCTGCCTCGGGTGGATGTGGTGAACATGCTTCGGATTCAGTTTGAGCGGCAGACCAGCAAAGCGTTTCCAAGTGTGCGAGAGTATTCCACACGGTTTGGGCTTAATGCGCAGCGGCTTACGCTGGCCAAGCCCGACCTGTTGGTGATGCATCCCGGGCCGATGAATCGGGGGGTAGAAATTGATTCGGTGGTGGCCGACGGGCCTAACTCGGCGATCCTGGAGCAGGTCGCCAACGGATTGAGTGTCCGGATGGCGGCGTTGTTTTTGGTGAATGGGGCACCGGGGTGAAGATGGAAAACTGGACGGCCTCAACAGCGGTCGCCGCTAAAGCTGGAAAACTAGAAATCGGATTTATATGCGGGAGCGGGTGTAGTCTGGTGGCTGCCAGAGGGGTACGAATAACAAATGCCTTAATTTCCAGATTTCCAGTTTTCTAGTTTTCCAGTTTTTTCCCAATCTGGTATAACTAGCAGATGGGAACCCCCGTTGATAGCTCAAAAGGTCTGCTGCTGATTATTTCCGGGCCGTCCGGGGTCGGCAAGACCACGATCACACATCGGGTTCGTGTGCGCCTCAACGCGGTCTTCAGCGTTTCCATGACCACCCGTCCGATCACACGGGAAGATACCGACGGGGTGGATTATCACTTCATTGATGAAGCTCAATTCAAGCGGCATCGGGACGCGGGCAAGCTGCTGGAGTGGGCCAAGGTTTTTGGGAACTACTACGGCACACCGCGCCGCCCGGTCGAGGAAAATCTCGCCGATGGCCGGCTGATGATCCTCGAAATCGATGTCGAGGGTGCGATCCAGATCAAGAAGAACATGCCCGACTGCTTCGCGTTATTCATCGAGCCACCCAGCGAGGACGTGCTGCTGCAGCGGCTGCGTCGGCGTCAGCGTGAGGATGAGCAGACCATCCGTGGCCGATTCGCCCGGGCCAAGCACGAGATCGACCGCGCCCGGGAGTGCGGGGTGTATGACGCCTTTATCGTCAATGACGTGCTGGACGTCGCGGTGGACCAGGCGGTGCAGGCGGTGGCGGATGAGCTGGAGCGGAGGCGTAAGAGCCAGACGCAAGAGGTTTGACAGTCAGGCGGTTTGCTTGGGACACGGTCTATTGCCGTTTCTTATTTTCTTTGCACCTCTTTTGAAGAAACACGATCCTGATGAAAAAAGCTATCCATTGTGAAGGCTGTCGTTTGGTATTCATTGCGATCACGCTTATTCAGATGTCATGCAGCAGCGTAGAGCGTGTGGTTGATATGGCAGAGATTGTAGCGCGTGCTGAAGAATTGGATGTGTGCAGAATAGAACGAAACGAGGCTGGGGACGTGATCCGATTGAACTTATCCGAGATGGATATAAACAGTGATGATTTGCAGGGCATCAAGTCACTTGAGTTGCTTCAGGTACTCGAATTGACGCATACAGAAATCAACGATCAAGCGATCTCTTACATCGTTATGCTACCTAACCTGGTTACTCTTGAGTTGTCACACACGCAAATTAGCGATGTTTCATTGAGGGCACTATCTCACTGTGAGAGGCTGACTGAAATTGGGGTCTCAAATAGTCAGCTAACCCGTGAGTCGGTAGAAGAACTTAGGAAAGCCCTTCCCGATGCTTATGTTTACTGGTAGAGGTGGGGCCTGATTGGCCGGATACTCGGCTTGATATTATGCTTTAGCACATGAACGCGGCTGTATTCCTCGATCGCGATAACACGCTCATCCACAACGATGGCGACCTGGGTGACCCGGCGAAGGTGCGCCTGATCCAGGGCGTGGCGTCGGCTGTGGCTTCGTTGTGTGGGCTGGGTTACAAGGTCGTGGTCATCACCAACCAGGGCGGGGTGGCGCGGGGCAAGTACACCGAAGAGGATGTGGATGCGGTCCACATGAAGCTCAGTGAGCTGCTTGCTGCGGGTGCGAACGGGGCGAAGATCGATCGTTATTACTACTGCCCGTATCACCCCAATGGGACGGTTAGCCGGTATCGTAAGGAGCATCCGAATCGCAAGCCTTTGCCGGGGATGTTGAAGGAAGCGGCGCGTGAGCTTGGACTGGACCTGTCGCAGAGCTGGACGATCGGGGACCAGGTGCGTGACGTGCAGGCGGGTTTGGCTGCGGGGACGCGGGCGATCCTGCTGCGTTTGGATGCGGACCGACTCAAGCCTTTTGATCCGCGCGAACACCCGGGGCTGGTGGATTCGACGGATGAGGCTGACGACCCCAAAGCCACGCCTGATTTTTACGCGCGGAATCTTGTTGAGGCGGTGAGGATTGTTGCCCAGCAGCGTAAGCCTGAGACGAGCGAGCAGATAAATCGGGTCGGCCCAAAGCAACGCAAGTGGGATGCGGCGGCGGTCGCCAAGCTGCAACGTAAGAAGAAGCCCAGCGATACCGGGGGAACCGGGGGAGCCGGGGGAGTGGGGGGTGCCGGGGAGTCGGGGGGCGTTGGGGGAGCCGGGGGAGCCGGGGGGGCCGGGGGGGCCGGGGGGGCCGGGGGAACCGGGGGAACCGGGGGAACCGGGGGTGATGCGGGGAAGTTGGGTGAAGCATCGGGGTCGGTGGGGCTTGTTAGTCAGGCGGAGCCTAAGCCGTTTCGGCCTTGGAACGTGCCGACGGCAGAGCTTGATGACCAGCCGGAAGGTAGCACGGGTGAGTCAGCTTTGGTTAAGGCCCCTGTGGAAAAGAAGGCTGTGACCGAGGACAGTAGGCCGGAGCAACCGGGTACGGGACATTCGGAGGTGGTGAATACGGAGGCAGAGAATCCGGGGGCGGTGCGGGCAGTTGAGGCGTCGCCCGTTGCGGATGAGAAGACGCTTCGGCTGATTCTGCAGGAGCTGCGAAACCAGCGCGGCATGGGGGCGGAGTTTTCGTATATCCGGATCATGGCGATCGTGCTGCAGACGGTGGCGGGAGCCTGTGTGCTAGGTGCGTTCTGGATGGGTGCGGGGGATGGAGAGTTGTTCCTGCGGTTGATCGGCTCGGCGGTGGTCGTGCAGCTTGCGGTGATCGCGGCGCTATTGTGGGAACGATGAGGCTGGGGTGGGGTTTGCGGAGTGGATCGTAGGGTGCTGTTATACTTGCCGTGATGTCAGAGCAAACCCCGGTAATTGAAGCGAGTCGTCTGCTGGTCGTGATGCCGACATGGCTCGGTGATTGCGTGATGGCGATGCCGACGCTGCGAGCGTTGCGGGGGTTGTATCCGCAGGCTCATATAACGGCTCTGGTCGGTGCGGCGGTCAGGCCGATCATCGATGCGAATCCTTGGATCGACCGCACGGTCACCCTTCGCGGTAAGCGCAAGGGCAAACCCATCGCCCGCCGGGCCGGGCCTATCCGTCTGGCTGCGAGGCTGGGGGCGGGTAAGTTTGATCTGGCTGTGCTTTTGCCGAATAGTTTCCGCAGCGCGCTGGTGACGGCGATGGCGAAGATCCCACACCGTGTCGGATACGACCGTGACGGACGGGGGGTGTTGCTGACGGACAGGCTGCTGGCCCGGCGGACGCTGCAGGGTTTTGTGCCGGTGCCGACACGGGATTACTACCTGGGGCTGGCGCGGTATCTGGGGAGTTGCGATACGGACCCGGCGATGCAGTTGTTTACCCGGCCGGAGCATGATGCGAAGGCCGATGAGTTGTTGCGTCAAGGCGGCTTCGATCCCGATTCGGGGCGTCGGTTTGTGTTGTTAAATCCTGGGGCGAATTACGGGGACGCGAAGATGTGGGACCCGCAGCGGTATGCTGAGGTTGCGGATCGGTGTGCCGGGGAGTTGGATGCGTTTGTGGCGGTGAATGGTTCTCCTAAGGAGCGTGAGATCCTGGACCGTGTGCTTGGGGCGGCGAAGACTTCTATCTTTGACCTGTCGGCTGCTGGGATGCCGTTGAGTTTGTTAAAGAGTGTTGTTCGTCGAGCGTCGGTGATGGTGACCAATGATACGGGGCCGCGTCATGTGGCTGCGGCGTTAGGTACGCCGGTGGTTACGATCTTTGGCCCGACAGACCCGGCGTGGACGGAGATCGGTTTTGATGCGGAGCGGCAGGTGTCGGTCAAGGTGTTTTGCGGGCCTTGCCAGAAGAAAAAATGCCCGCTGGACCACCGCTGCATGACGCGGATCGATGCCCAAATGGTGACCCAACAGGTGGTCGATCTGGCGCAGGGTGTGGGGGCCAGGGCGTGAACGGCCTTGATCGGCAGTCAAAAATGAAGATCGCGATTGTGATCGAGAGTTTCGACCCACATGCGGGGGGGTTGGAGCGGTCGACTGCGCAGATCGCGCAGGAGCTTGCTGGGCGGGGGCATGGGGTTACGTTGCTGGCGGGGGGGTGTCGGGATACGAGTTGTTTGCCGGGCGTGACGATCGTGGCGATGGCTAAACGCAAGCGTTCGTCGGCGTTGCGGTTGTTTCGATTTAACCGCTGGGCGCAGAAGCAAATCGAAGACGGTGGGTTTGATGTCAGCTTGTCGATGACCACGGCTGTGCCGGCTGCGGTGTTGCAGCCGCGTGGCGGGACGGTGCGTGAGACGTTGGATCGCAACATCGCGATGCGGCCGACGGCACTGGCTCGTGTTGTTAAACGTGTGGGTGTGATGCTGAATCCCAAGCAGCAGTTGCTGCTTTATTTTGAGCGGCGGGCGTTTGCAGATGCAAGGCTCGTGAAGGTTGCTGCGGTTAGTGGGTATGTGATCGAGCAGTTGCAAAAGCACTACGACCTGCCATCTGAGAAAGTTGAGTTGATCCCGAATGCGGCGGTCATGCCGAAGGTCGATGATGCTCAAAGGGCGCAGTGGCGTAAGCGCATCCGAAGCAGCTTTGATATTCCCGATGATGTGACGACGTTTTTATTCGCCGCGATCAATCCTCGGCTTAAGGGGTTCGAGCCTTTGATGCAGGCGTTGGCGTTACTCAAAGAGCGGGGTGTGCCGGGGGTGGTGCTGCTGGCGGGTGACTTCTGGCATCAACACAACCAATACGCTGCGAAGCTGGGCGTCCGCGACCGGGTGCGATTCATCCGACACACCAAACGCATCGAGGCGCTCTACGCCGCAGCGGACGTGACCGTGCATCCAACTTTTTACGACCCGGCCAGCAAGGTGGTGATCGAATCGCTGATGATGGGCGTCCCGGCGATCAGCACGAAGTACAACGGGGCCAGCGATCTGATCGCCCCCCCCGGAATAAATCCCGGTGACAATGCGGCTGCGGCCCGTGGTCGGGTGATCCAGGACCCGGCGGACGCCAAGGCCTTGGCAGATGCGATGCAGGACCTGACCGACACAGCCGAGCGTAAAAAGTGCTGTGAGGCCGCTTCGGGGCTGGATGGGGTGCTTTCGATGCGTGCCCATGTGGATCGGCTGGAGGGGCTATTGAGGGAGTCGTCCCGGCAAAATCATCCCAAATCCAGTCAGTGAAACAAGATAAGTGGGGCCTGGATGGTGGAATGGGGTGCGTGTTTGGTGTGGTTTGGCAGGGGGTGGATTTGCAAGGTCCGCCCTGATGGACCTATACTACTTAGCTCGAATCGTATGACTTGGATTCCCCAGATACCCGGAACGGCCAGATATGCCCACGATTAATCAACTTGTCCGCAAGCCCCGTCGCACGCCCAAAGCCAAATCCAAGGTTAAGGATATTGATGCGTGTCCTCAGCGGCGCGGCGTCTGCCTGCAGGTGAAGACGGTGACCCCCAAGAAGCCTAACTCGGCTCTGCGTAAGGTCTGTCGTGTGCGTCTGTCCAACGGCAAGGAAATCTCGGCCTACATCGGTGGCGAGGGACACAACCTCCAGGAGCACAGCATCGTGCTTGTTCGTGGTGGGAGTGTGCGTGACCTTCCCGGTGTGCGGTATCACGTTGTCCGTGGCTCGCTTGACTGCCTGGGCGTCGAAGGCCGTATGCGTGGCCGATCGAAGTACGGCGTCAAAAAGCCCAAGGGCTAAGTTAGTTTTTTAACCGTTAGCCATTAGCACTTAGCTAAGAGCTTGGCTGGCGGATTTATTTTAGTTCATCATTGTTCGGCAAGTAATCGGATGGGTCGTGTTGACCCAAACGGTGAACGAAGGATCGGATTGCCACTCGCTAATAGCTAACGGCTTCCCTCCATGACGAGCCGACGGAAAGGATCGCCCGATGGGCAGCAGAATCACCAAGGCAGAACAGCAACTCAAACCAGACCCTATCTACGGAGATAAGGTCCTGTCGCGTTTCATCAATTGCATCATGCGTGACGGCAAGAAGGCGGTCGCCCAGCGCGTCGTTTATGCCGCACTCGATGAGATCGAAAAGCGTACCAAGGGCGAGCCGACCGGCATCGAGGTTTTCCGCGAAGCCATCGCCAACGTCCGTCCCGAAGTCGAGGTCCGATCCAAGCGTGTCGGTGGCACCAACTACCAGGTGCCCATGCAGGTCAGCCGGCGTCGTCAGCAGAGCCTGACCTTCCGCTGGATCATCACCGCTGCCCGTGCCGAGTCCGGCAAGCCCATGCACCTTCGGCTTGCCCGCGAACTCTACGACG
Source organism: Planctomycetota bacterium (assembly GCA_024279275.1). GTDB lineage: Bacteria > Planctomycetota > Phycisphaerae > Phycisphaerales > Phycisphaeraceae > JAJRRS01. Next base: position 11,113 of record JAJRRS010000022.1, read on the forward strand.
CCTCCCGCAAGGAAGGCAAAGCCATGAACACCCGCGACCAGGTCCACCGTATGGCTGCAGCGAACAAGGCGTTTGCGCACTTTGCGTGGTAAGCACAGGGCTGGATCAATTAAACGAAATAATGAACGTCCCGCCAGATTGGTGGGGCGTTTTTGTTTAGTTACAGGCAGACACTTGGAGTGTTTTTGAGATCAACTAGAAACCTCAGCAATTTGGTAGATGAATCTACCAAATGATAATCAGAACGATGATGATTACGATAATCACTGTGGTCATGATGGCTGATGCGACCAATAACTTACTCAATGAGTTTTCGATTCGTTGTTCGATCCAATTGCGTGGTCCCAAGACGTACTGCAACCCCAATAGTATAAAAAGACCTGCAAGCAGGCCATAGGCTTCGGCGGCAATAATAAGACCGATTGCCTGAAAAATATCCTTCACGGGCTGCTGTGCCAGTAGAATCAGACCGCTGTATAGGACAGCGCCAGCTATGATCAAAGTGGGGCCGAGAAAAATTCGCTGTCCGAGGTCGGGTCTTGATTTCATTTACAGACCATATGAAGAATAGTGCGACGTTCTGACAGTCGTCTTCTTTCACTGCGAGCGTTGGTCGTCTAACCCTGCTCTTACGTCGCTGAATCCCAATCGAGGGTCAGTTTTTTGCCCGAATGTGCGCACTGTCGCAGGTACAGGTCGATGAGTGTCTGGTAGGGGATGCCGGACTCTTCGGAGAGGCCCTTGAAGTAATCGATGACGTCTTTGCCCAGGCGGATCGTGACCTGCTTCTTGAGGCGTTTGGCGTAGGGGTTGCGTTTGGCTTTTTTGGATGAAAAATCGTATTGCTTCTTCATGGTGGTCGGCTTGGAGGGTGGAGGGATCTTGAAACGGCACTGATTTATAGACATTATAATATAACTACAACGTAGTGCATGTCAAGTAGATTTGCCCCGACCCGAACTCAATTAAGGTGTTGACTGGGCCATAGGCGTGGGCTAAACTATCGGGCTACAAAATCCAAGCGTCTTATCCAGAGTGGTAGAGGGAATGGGCCCTGTGAAACCACCGCAACCGTCTTCGGCTTAGCCGGGGAGCAGGTGCGAACTCCCGCCCGGCTAAATGATCGGGGAAGATAAGAGGCGGCGACACTTTACCCGGTAAAGCACTGCCCCTTCTTATCTGTGATGAGAAGGGGTTTTTTGTTGGTCAATAGCCCCGCCCGGGAGGGTGGGGTTTGGGAAAGTGAGGTTTTGGAGGTGGGGTAAAAGTGGGGCTGGACGTAACCCCCGCCTTCCGGCGGGGGCTAGTGGGTGAAGTTGTGGTGAGTGAAGTTGTGTTAATTATACGAGGGCGAGTAGAGAGATACGGTAGACAAATGTTCGGAGCATTACGATGAGCTACGTTAAATCACTGCGATGTAAAGAGTGTCACACGGATTACGAACTGGGGCCGTTGACGGTGTGTGACAATGACTTTGGGCCTTTGGAGGTTGCTTACGATTACGAGGCGATGAAGGGGAAGGTGACGCGCGCGTCGATCGAGGCGGGGCCGAGGTCGTTGTGGCGTTATAAGGACTTGTTGCCGATCGAGGGTGAGCCGAAGGCGGGGTTTAATTCCGGGTACACGCCGTTGATTAAGGCGGATCGGTTGGCGGCGGAGTTGGGGGTTAAAGAACTTTACATCAAGGACGACAGCGCGAATTACCCGTCGTATTCGTATAAGGATCGGGTGGTGTCGGTGGCGTTGACCAAGGCGATCGAGTTTGGTTTCGACACGGTCGGCTGTGCCTCGACGGGGAACCTGGCGCACAGTGTCGCGGCACATGCGGCGGCGGCAGGTTTGCGTGCGTTTGTGATGATCCCGGACGATCTTGAAGAGGGGAAGGTTATCGGTTCGCTGGTCTTTGGGCCTCGGATGGTCAAGATCAAGGGGAATTACGACGATGTGAATCGGCTGTGCTCGCAGATCGCGGACAAGTACAACTGGGCGATTGTGAACGTGAACCTTCGGCCGTACTACACGGAGGGTGCCAAGACGCACGGGTTTGAGATCGCTGAGCAGATGGGTTGGCGTCTGCCGCAACACACGGTCTGCCCCGTCGCCGGCGGGACGATCCTGCCGAAGATTTACAAGGCTTACAAAGAGTTCATCACGCTGGGTCTGGTCGAAGACAACAAGCCGAAGATCCACGGCGCCCAAGCCGACGGTTGCAACCCGGTGGTGAAGGCACTGCGTGAAGGGCTGGAGTTGTTCCATCCCCAGAAACCTAACACGATTGCCAAGAGCATCGCGATCGGCAACCCCGCTGACGGGTATTATGTTATCAAGGACATCAAGGAATCCGGCGGGTGGGGTGATTCGGCGAGTGACCAGGAAATCCTCGACGCGGTCAAGCTGTTGGCGAGGACAGAAGGCATCTTTACCGAGCCGGCGGGCGGGACGACGCTGGCGTGTGCGATCAAGCTGATCCAGGATGGTAAAATCCCCCGTGACGAATCGATCTGTGTCTGCATCACCGGCAACGGGTTGAAGACCGTCGAAGTCATGCAGGGTCAGTTCGATGTCAGCCCCGCGATCAACGCCAAGATGAGCGAGTTCAATGAGCTGGTCAGCCAGTTGGAAGAAACACACACCAAGGCGAACCCTACGCCGGCTTCGACTGCCTGACTTTCAGGTACACCAGAGCTACAAGCTAAACAGAGAGACACGCTATGTCAGACACCGTCACCGTGAGAATCCCATCCGCACTCCGCCCACAGGTCGGCGATCAGGAATCGCTGGACGTCGCCGGCGGGACTGTTGGCGAAGTCCTGGGGTCATTAAATACGCAGTACCCCGACTTTGGGAAACGGCTATACAAGGGCGAAAACGAGATCAATCGTTTTATTAATATCTACGTCAATGACGAAGATATCCGTTTCCTCGAAAACCTCCAGACACCCTTGAAGCCCGGCGACGAGGTTTCGATTGTCCCCGCCATCGCGGGAGGGTGAATCGGGATAAACACAGAGACGCAGAGGCACAGAGAAGAAAGGATATGATCCGCAGATTCGCAGATGACACAGATTAAAAAGCAGGCGTGGTAAGATCGCATTCCTAATCTGCGATATCCGCGTAATCTGCGGATACCCTCTTTATGGGTTTTCTCAGTGTCTCGGTGTTTCTGTGGTGAAAAAATTATGGCTAAGATTACAAACAAATCATGGTTGACTTTCGAGGGTGGCAGGCAGAGTGAGCCTTGCCTGTGGAAGATGGCGACGCGGTTCCCCGGCGTGATGTTCGACATCCGCCAGGCTAGCGTGCAGAAAGATATCGGCATCATGGCGGTGTTGTTCGAGGGCGAAGAGGACGAGGTCAAGGCGGCGCAGGACTATCTGAGAGAACAGGGTGTCCGCGTCGATCCGGTCGAGGGCGGCAGCAATGTCGCGGGGTGATGACAAGAGTGGCCGGGGCCGGGCAGGAGTTGACTAATGCCGTTTGAGATCAGGTCGTACCAGGAACCGGATATTTCGAGTGTGGTTGATATCTGGGAGCGGTGCGGGTTGGTCGTGCCACAGAACGATCCACACAAAGACATTGAGTTGAAGGCGCACTTTCAGCCGGAGCTTTTCCTGATCGCGCAACTGGACTGGCAGATTGTCGGGACGGTGATGGCAGGTTACGAGGGGCACCGAGGCTGGCTGAATTATTTAGCGGTCGACCCCGAATACCAGCGTAAGGGCTACGGCCGGCTGCTGGTCGAGGCGGCGGAGAACCGTATGAAAGAGCTGGGCTGCCCAAAAGTGAACCTCCAGATCAGAGGTCAGGACAAGCAGGCCTTGGCGTTCTACCGGGCTATCGGTTATGTGACCGAGGATCGCATTGGGATGGGCAAGCGGATGGAGCAGCCCGAGGAATAGGAGAAACCGAGAAGGTGCGAAGATCGCGAAGATAAGCGGAAGTATTGAGCCGCAAATGAACGCGAATAAACGCCAATAAGAATCAGGGCAGAGTATTCTCTGTATATTTTCTGATCTATTCGCGTTGATTTGCGTTTATTCGCGGCTAATATCATCCTCCCGCCTTCACGGTTGAATGGATTTTTAGAATCATGAGTCAAGATCTTGAACGTTATCACCGACAGATGCTTCTCCCCGGCTTCGGCGAAACGGGGCAGCGGAAACTTATGGACGCCAAGGTCCTGATCGTCGGCTGCGGTGCGCTGGGCACGGTGATCGCCAACATGCTCGCACGGGCTGGTGTCGGGCACCTGATTATCATCGACCGTGACTTCATTGAGATCACCAACCTGCAACGGCAGGTGCTGTTTGATGAGCGTGATGTGGCGGAGGGCATCCCTAAGGCTGAGGCGGCTAAGCGTAAGATCGCGGGGATCAACTCGCAGGTGACGGTTGAGGCGATTGTTGATGATGTGAATCACACGAACATCGAGCGGTTCGCCACCGGATTGCCGGGCGTCGGCAAGGTCGATCTGATTATGGATGGCGTTGATAATTTTGAGACGCGGTATCTGGCTAATGATGTCGCGGTGAAGCACGGCATCCCCTATATCTACGGCGGTGCGGTCGGGACGGTTGGTGCGTCTTATGCTGTATTACCCCACACGGTTGCTCCGGGCGAGACCGGCGAGACGCCTTGGGAAAAATCAGGGCGTGCGACACCATGTTTGCGATGTATCTTCGAGCAGGCTCCGCCGCCGGGGGTGAATCCGACGTGTGATACGGCGGGTGTGATTGGGCCGGCGGTTTCTATTGTGGCTAATTATCAGGTGGCTGAGGCGTTGAAGGTTCTTACAGGGAACCTTGATGTGGTCAGCCCGACGATGCTGAACTTTGATCTGTGGGGGAATACTTTCAAGCAGTTCAAGGTTCAACGTGCGTACGATGTTGGGGAATGCGCGTGCTGCAAGAAACGAAACTTCGAGTTTCTCGACGGCAAGTTCGGCAGTTCCACCACGACGCTCTGTGGTCGAAACGCGGTGCAACTGACACAGAAAGCCAACGGGCAGAAGCTCGACTTCGATGAGATCGCCAAGCGGTTGGAAGCGCATGGGAAGGTGACAGCTAACAAGTTCATGCTCCGGGCGGACATCACGGACAACGGGGAGCCTTATGAATTGACGCTCTTCAACGATGGCCGGGCCATTGTCAAAGGCACCAAGCACGCCAGCGTGGCCAAGAGTATTTATGCCAAATATGTGGGGGCGTGAATCACAGTAGTGGGGATCAATTTTTCTTTGGAGTATCGGATATGGCAATTGACAGCACGGTTATGCACAGTTTTCAGTTCAGCGTGGGTTATCTCAAGAGCATGCTTGAGGGTATAGATAATGACCAGCGGGCGAAGCAGTTTTTTCCCGAGATGAATCATCCCGCGTGGATTGTCGGGCATCTGGCGGTGACGATGGAGTTTGCCTCGACGTTGGTGGGTGCATCCTACAAAAGCCCTGAAGGGTGGGGCGAGTTGTTTGGGATGGGTTCAACGCTATTGGACGATACTTCCAAGTACCCCGATCTATCGGTATTGATAGCGGAATTGGACAAGGGTATTGCGGCTGTCGGCCCTACGCTTGAGTCGATCAGTGCCGAGGCGTTGGCGGCGGAGATGCCTGACGAGGGCTTCCGCAAGATGATGCCGACCGTCGGTGACGGGCTGACGTTCCTTATCAACGGCCACATCACGATGCACACCGGGCAGCTCTCGACCTGGCGTCGGGCGAATGGGATGCCGCCGCTTTTTTAAGAAGTATATGGATACCTGAAGATGCCCGGGGATGGCGGTCCCCGGGCGTTTTTTCAGACACTATCACGCGGAGATTTATACGATGTCTAATGCGATCGACGGTTTGCTGTTTAGCTGGGAGAAGAACCTGGGCTACGGCCAGAGGCTGGTTGCCGATCTGACCGATGAGCAGATGGGGGTGCAGCCGGGCCCCGGGATGAATCACCCGGCTTGGATTCTTAGTCACCTCAATGCTTATCACCCGGTGATCGAGCATGTGATCAAGGGTGAATTGTTCGACGATCCCAAGGATCATCCGTTTGGGATGAAGAGTCAGCCGCAGGCTGATCGGTCGGTGTACGCATCGAAGGATGAGTTGGTGGCAGAGTTTGTGGCTGGGCACGAGCGGATTGAGCGGGCGTTGCGTGCGGCGGACGATTCGCTGTGGGCGATAGAAGTTGTGTTACCCCGTTGGAAGCCGTTGATGCCGACCGCTGGGATTGCGTTGCCCTACCTGATGCTGGTGCATGAGAACACGCACTTCGGCCAGCTTAGCGCGTGGCGTCGTGTGCAGGGGCTTGTAAGCGTATGAGCGATTCGTTGATCTACTTCGACAATGCCGCGACGAGTTTTCCCAAAGCGCCGGGCGTGAATGAGGCGATGGGTAAGTTCCTCGCGGAGGATGCTGCGAACCCCGGGCGTGCGGGGCATCGGATGGCGGTTGCTGCGGAGAATATGCTCGACGGTGTCAGGCTCAAGCTGACGCGGTTGTTTGATTGCGATGATCCCAGTCGGATGATCTTTACACTCAACGGGACCGATGCGCTGAACATGGCGATCAAGGGCGTACTGGCCCCCGGCCCCCCCGCCCCCGCCCCCGGGAGTAGCGGGGTAGTGGGTTCTTTGCCTCATGTGATTACGTCTGAGTTGGAACACAACTCGGTGAGTCGGCCGTTGCAGGCGATGGCGGATCGTGGGCAGATTGAATTGACGCGGGTGGGGTTTGATGAAGATGGGTTTATTGATCCCGGTGATATTCGTAAGGCGATCCAGCCGAACACGCGGCTGATCGTGCTGACTCATGCGTCGAACGTGCTGGGGACGATCCAGGACGCTGCTGCGGTGGGGGCGATTGCGCGCGAACATGACTTACTATTCTGTCTTGATGCGGCGCAGACGGCAGGGGTGTTGCCGATCTCGGTGAAGGAATTGAACGTCGATCTGCTGGCGTTTCCCGGGCATAAATCGCTATTGGGGCCGACCGGGACGGGTGGGTTGTATATGGGTGAGCGTTGTCCTGAGTCGTCGTTGGATGTTGATGATGCAAGCCGGTTTAATCCGTGGCGTGAGGGGGGGACGGGCGGTGATTCATCGACCCCGACGCAGCCGGCGGACTTTCCGCATTACCTAGAGGGTGGCACGCCTAATACCGTTGGCATCGCGGGGCTGGGTGCGGGGATCGACTTCATCAACCAGCACGGCATCGACAAGGCGCTCGCGCACGAGCAGGCTTTGGTGGCGGCGTTGATCGACCGGTTTGCGGATGATGAGCGGTTTGTTGTCTACGGCACACGAGATGCGAAGCAGCGTGTCGGGACGGTGAGTATTAATATTAAAAGCTACGATGCGCCGGATGTGGGGTCGATTCTGGATGATAGTTTTGGGATCGCGGTTCGACCGGGGTTGCACTGTGCCCCGTATACGCATCGTCGGCTGGGGACATTCCCCGACGGCGCGGTGCGCATCAGTCCGGGGGTGTTCAACACGTCTGACCAAGTCGATCAGCTTATCGAGGCACTCGATCAGATCGCCGGGTGATGGATTCCACAATCAATAAGCATAAAGAAACCCACGCTCATGGAACGTGGGTTTCGTGGGTTATATGAACGATGGGTGTGTTTCACCCTTGGATCAATATTCCATGGTGATGCCGAAGGTGGCGTAGACGCTGGAGTCGTCCTGGCCGGTGCCGAAGGCGGCGCTGATATTTTCGGCGCTGTCACCCAGGAAGATGGCGTGGACGCCGAAGCTGGCGGTCCATGAGCCGTAGTCGGCGGGGATGAAGGCATCCAAGGGTGTGCTGAGTACCAGTCCGATGTCGATGAAGCCGAAGGTATCGTCGTTGCCCAAGCCGTCTTCGTAGTAGTCATCGAGGCCCAGTCCGAGTGTGACGGGGACGGTTAGGCCGACGGGGACGGTGTCTGAGCCGAGGATGTCGGCGACGCCCGGCTCGATGGCGAGTCCGAGGTAGGTGCCTTTGTTGGTCCCGTTGTCGGAGCCGCCGTCGATTTCGATCGCGAGTGTGGCGCTGGGGTTCAGCGCGAACGGCAGGCCCAGCCCCGAGTCGTCGTAGCTGAGTGAGAAGTCGATTTCTTCGGCGAAGATGTCGCCGCCGGCGGGGTTGTAGAGGTTGATGTAGGAGACGCCGACGGCGAGGTCGCCCATCTCTGCGGAGACGCCTGCGTAGAAATCGGATTCGTACCATGCGTCGCCGGGTGTGGCGTCTTGGATGCTGTTCCATGTGCCGACGGAGCCTGTGAGTGTGAGGTCGTCGCTGGAGAAAAGCTCGAAGGTCATGTCGATCCAGGGCTGGAGTATCAGGCCCTGGTTTTCCTGGCCGAGGCCTCGGTACCAGTACTCGGTGGTGACGTCGAAGCCTGTGGAGAAGGCGACCTTGCCGGTGTTGACTGGGGGCGCGTCCTGAGCGTGTGCGGGGGACGTGTTCGTGAGCGCCACCGCACCGGCTGCGGCGATCAGTGCGCAGGCTCCAGTCCGTGAGAGGGGGTGGGATGTTGCAGTCATGTGTTGATTCGCTTCCTTGTTTCTATCGTTGATGCGTTGATAGCTCGGCCGTCACAAGACGATCGACGTAGGTAGGTAAGCAAGTGTTGTGCCAGAATCGGAGGGCGGGAGACTGTATAGGATTTGTAACGGGGTTACAGGGCTGGGGCCGGTATTTGGGGTGAAAAACGAGGCGTTTATCAGATGTGATGTCGTGGTTGACTGATATCTGGATGCGCGCGATGTAAGCATCGGCGGTGTTGGTTAGCTCCCGGTGCTTAAAAGAGAGGCAGGGAGTTTAGCTGGGTTAGTTAAGTGGATTGACTGCCTGGGCTATGCCGGGGCGATGCCGCGGTGCAGATCCTGGACACGCTGGGCCTGGGCACGGCGGACGTTGTCCAAGGTGATGCGAGCGATCTTGAAACTGGGATCGTCTTCGGGGCTGAGTCGGCAGTGTTCCTGGATCAGGTTGTAGAGGAACTTGAAGGCGTCGCGGGGCTGTTGCATCTGGTCCAGGGAGTCGATCACAGCGTCGCGTGAGACGTCGGGCTGGAAGAGGTCCATGAGTTGGATGGGCTTGTCAGAGGCGGTGGTGGAGTCGGGCGTGGCGGTAGGTGGTGGTGTGGATTCTGCGGTGGGTTGGGTCAGGCAGGCGTGCAGACGGTTGGTGCAGAGGTCGTAGAGTGTGGAGCCGGACCAGGTGAGGCGGTCGACCAGATGCTGCTTGTCCAGGCGTGCTTCCTGGAAGAAGGCTGGGGATTCGCGGTGGATCAGTTGGCGTAGTTCCAGCGGCAGCAGCAGTTTGATGCCGACGCCTTTTTGCTGGAGGAACTTGTTGTCGAGCATGGGCCAGACGACGGAGCGCATGCGGTCGGCTCGGCCGTGGATGAGTGTGGGTTCATCGACACGGTCGACCAGGACGACCATGCCCGCGTAACCCAGTTGGGCGAGTACTTCGATGAAGCGTCGGGTCAGTTGGTAGCGGCTGTCGCTTGAGTCTTTGCCTTGGCCGGTGGGCAGGGGTTGGCCGGCGAGTGTTGCGTTGCCCAGGTCTTCGAGCATGCTGGCCAGTTCGCTGGGGGATCGTTTTATGGCGGGCATCTGATCGAGGATCTGCCGACACAGGGACCATCGCCGAAGGGTGGTGACGGATGCGATCAACCCCAGCAGGGCGGCGGCGGCGATGCTGACGCCCAGCGTAGGCAGGAGCCAGAGAGGTTTGTCGGTTGCATCGTTCAACCACCAGAGCGTGAACCCAAGGCCGATCGCGGTGAGCGCAGCTAAAGACGCACCGACCCAGGTCCAGGGCACGGGTTCGATCCAGCCGAGCCTGAACCTTCGGCGGAGCCTGCGCCAACGGTTTACAGCAGAACCGGTTTGTGGCTGGTCATATAGAGCGGTTAATACAGCGAGATCGATGCGGGATCGGCGGGGGAGTTTTTTGATTCGCTTGCGTATGTCGCGGAGGTCTGGGGCTGGCGGGTTGCCTTGGGTGGTTGACTCGTTCTGTTCGCCGAGGATCAGGTCGTTGAGGCGGGAGACGGCGATGGACAGGATGGCGTCCTGGTGGTCTTCGAGTCGAAGGGCGTCGAAGGTTGCTTCGGGGTTTTGAGCGTTGGCGGTCAGGAGCTGATCCAGGACGGGGTTCAGGTCGTCGTAGGGGACGACCAAAACACGGCGGTCGGGATGCTGGGCGTTGTGGCGTGCGATCTGGTTGGCGAGCATGATGCGGATGGCTGTTTTGCCACTGCCTTTTTCGCCGAAGACGACACTGGTGCCCGGGCGATCGACTTGGCCGAGGACTTTGGCGAATTCGGGGTGCGAGAGGTCGTGCTGGATCAGCCGATCGAAGACGGGGTCGTGGCGTGCTTCCTCAGCCCCGAAGGGGTTTTCGCCGATGTGGTAGTGGGCCAGAAACGTGTCGATCTTCATCCGAGTGCTTCCCTGTCAGGCTGACGCTGGGGGTAAACCGGGGGTCGGGCCGGGGGTGAACCGGGGGTGAACCGGGGGTATCCGGGTGTGCGGGCCGGGGCGGACCCTTATAGACTATCGGCCAAAGCCCGGCCACCCAAATCGGGTTGGGCACAAAAGTTGTGTTTCCGTGCCGGGTGCGACCGAATAGGATGGCCAAGCCGGTTTTATGCCCCGGTGTCGGCCTGAAATGGACTATGACCTTAAACCGCCCCGATCTACCGACGTTTAAGAAGCTGATCCAGGCCAAGCCACAGCCGGGTCGTCGGCTGATCGCGCCGATGTTCCGCCGGCTATTCAGCGATGCGCTGACACCGGTGCTGGCCTATCGGCGACTGGTCAGGCAGGACGACCGGCTGGCGCCGAGTTTCCTGCTGGAGTCGGTGGTGGGTGGCGACCAGATTGGCCGGTACAGCTACCTCGGTGCGCAGCCGATTGCCGAGGTGATTGCCCGTGACCACGATGTGGAATACCGAGATCATCGTGATGCTTCCAAGTCGCGGTCGTTTCGCAGTGTCGATCCCTTGTTGGAGATGGACAAGGTGACATCGGCGTGGCAGCCGATTGATGTGCCGGGCCTGCCGGAGTTTTCAGGGGGTTGGGTTGGGTATGCGGGGTATGACACGGTGCGTTATCTGGAGGGGGAGAAGCTCAGTTCGCCGCCGCCGGATGATCGTGGCCTGCCCGACCTGCACATGCAGCTCTACAATGATTTGGTTGTTTTCGATCAGGCACAGAAGGCGGTGCTGGTCATCACGCATGTCATGGTGGATGAGTACGCCTCGGCCGAGTCGGCTTATGAAGCGGGGCAGGCACAGCTAGACGAGCTTTGTGGTCGGCTGCTGCAGCCCCAGGCGCATGAACACGGTGCGGAATTGCCAGCCGGTCATATTGACTTGACCTCACCACCACGGGCGTTGCCGACCAGCACGCTTGGGGATGGCGGGTATCAGAAGGCGGTCGAGGTCTGCAAGCGATACATTGCTGCAGGCGATGCGTTTCAGATCGTCCCCAGCCAGCGTTTCGATCTTGTCACGGCTGTGGACCCGTTTGATATTTACCGATCGTTGCGTGTGGTGAATCCGTCGCCGTATATGTTTTATCTGCAGATCGACGGGGGGATGCTGGTCGGTTCAAGCCCGGAGATTTTGTGCAAGGTGGAGGATGGGTTGGTGACCAGCCGACCGTTGGCGGGGACGCGCCGCCGTGGGCAAGACCCGGCGGAGGATGAGGCACTAGAGCGAGAGTTGTTGGATGATCCTAAGGATCGGGCTGAGCACATTATGTTGGTGGATCTGCACCGCAATGACGTGGGGCGTGTGGCCGAGCCGGGGTCGATTAAGCTGGCGGAGTTGATGACGGTCGAGCGGTACAGTCATGTGATGCACATCTCGTCGACGGTGACCGGGAGGCTGCGCGACGGGTTAAGCGCGTGGGATGCTTTGCGGGTGACGCTGCCGGTGGGGACGGTCAGTGGGGCACCAAAGATCCGGGCGATGCAGATTATTGACGAATTAGAAGCGACCCGTCGCGGGCCTTATGGCGGTGCCGTGGGGTACGCCGACTTCCGAGGAAACCTTGATATGGCGATCGCGCTGCGGACGATGGTGGTGACGCCCAGGAAGCCCCAAGAGTCGGGTGCGGTGGGTGACGCATCAGGGTACGTCACCGGAGCCGGTAGTCAGTGGAACGTACATATTCAGGCCGGCGGTGGGATCGTGGCGGACAGTGACCCGGACGCGGAGCATCAGGAGACAATCAACAAGGCGGCTGCGCTGGGTAAGGCGGTTGACCTGGCGGAGCAGGCGTTTGGTGGGGGTAGCGGGCAGTGATGTTGGATCTGCGATCGTCAACCTGCCCAGTTTGCCCATTGAACCTCACAGATCACAGATCACAGATCGAAGATTTCAGGTCGCCTTAGCCGATGAAAGTATTGATGCATACCGAAATCGACACGATCCTCAAACTCAAAGTCCCTCTGCTGGTGATGGTCGGCGAACGCCGGATGACGATGGAGGAGGTCCTGTCGCTTGGCCCCGGTGCGATCATGGAACTGGAAAGGCCCGCTGACAGTGACCTGATCCTGATGGTCAACAACAAGTCGATCGGTGCCGGCCAGGCCGTCAAGGTCGGCGAGAACTTTGGGATCAAGATCACCCACGTCAATTCGGCACAGGACCGGATCGAGGCGATGGGTGGCGAAGACGAAGGTGCGTAGCGTCAGTCCGGGGGCGCGGGGGAATTCGGGGGAACCGGGGGAGCCGGGGGAGCCGGGGTGTGCGGTCGGACCTTGATCTGAATCCCGTCAGCGGCAAAAACTTTACTTCAATCCCCTTGGCAAGCACACCTGCATCTGACAGGCATTCTTGTCGTGTGCCATTAAAAAGGCACGTGCCGACGGGGCGCAGCTCGGTGAGTGTGGTGCCGACGGTCCCGACGGGGATGGCCGGTGCGTGGATGTGGTTCTGTGTCGAGGGGCGTGCCTGGCCGTCGAAGGCCGAGTTTTCGTCATCGTCGTTGTTGCCCAGTGTTAGTGCGCGACCGATCGGTGTGCTGGGCCAGATCTTCAGCGCCAGCATGAGCGCGACTGGGATCGCAATCAGGGAGATGATTAAGCCCACCAGGCCCAGTGTGGTATCGATGCCGAACAGCATCACGACCCCGCCGACCAGGCACAGCGCCGCGCAGGCGCCCAGCAGCCCGCCGGACGGCACAAACACCTCAGCAATAAAAAACGCCGCAGCCATGCCCAGCAGCACGATCGCCCAGATCAGGAGCTGTCCGTTGCCGGAGGATGCCGGCGTGCCTGGCACCTGTGCCAGCAACGTGAATCCACTGATTAATAAGCCCGCGTGTGTCATGTCCTTATTATCGCCTTAACGGTCCCATTCGCCAAGCTCGGCGTTAAACAATTAACGGTCGAACTGTCCATCAAACGCGATGTTTGACGGCTTAAAATCGATCGCATTCACAAAATCACACGCCTCGGTCGCCCCGTGCTCACGGTCCATCCGGCTGTCCTCCCATTCGACACTCAAAGGCCCGGCGTACCCGGCGTCATTCAATGCCACGATGATCTCTTCAAAATCCACATCGCCGTGTCCCAGTGAGCGGAAGTCCCACTGACGCCGGGGGTCGCCGAAGTCTGTGTGGCCGCCGAAGACGCCGACGGTTCCGTCGCCGTGGCCCCACCAGACGTCTTTCATGTGGACGTGGTACAGCCGGTCTGCGAACCGGCGGATGAACTGGATGTAATCGACGCCCTGATACGCCAGGTGCGATGGGTCGTAGTTGAATCCGAAACGCTTATGGTTTTTCACAGCCTTGAGGGCTCGCTCGGCGGTCGCGATGTCAAAGGCGATCTCGGTGGGGTGAACCTCCAGAGCGAAGTTGACGTTGACCTTGTCGAAGGCGTTGAGGATCGGTGTCCAGCGTTTGGCGAAGTCGGCAAAACCCTTGTCCCAGTAGGCTTGATCGGTGGGGGGGAAGGCGTAGAGGCTGTGCCAGACGCTCGAGCCGGTGAACCCGTTGACCACGGCGGGGAACTCGTCTTTCTTCTTGCGCCCGGGTTTACAGTCCATGAAGTTTCGGCAGGCTTTGGCGGTGGTGATCATCTTTTTGGCTGCGCGTTTGCGCACACCCTCGGGCTTGCCATCGCCCCAGACATCTTTGGGGAGGATTGTTTTGTGGCGCGCGTCGATCAGATCGCAGACGGCCTGGCCGACCAGGTGATTGGAGATCGCGTAGGCGGTCAGGCCGTGGTCGGCGAGGATTTCCCACCGCTTCTTGCAATAGGTTTTGCTCTTCGCCGCCTGATCGACATCGAAGTGATCGCCCCAGCAGGCGAGTTCCAGCCCGTCGTAGCCGAAGCCAGCCGCCTTAGCGCAGAGTGTCTCAAACGGGAGGTCGGCCCATTGGCCGGTGAATAAAGTAACGGGGCGTGGCATGGGAAACTCCAAATCCATAGCGGGGACGGTGGCCATCAATCAGAGTAGTTTCGGCGACCGGGTACGAGTTGGCAAACGGCAAGACGCTGTGGGTATTTCATCTTGTTACATGCTGAACGATACAACCGCTATGGCGTCTGTTCGGCGAGCGCTAATAGTCTGTTACGCAGCTCGTCGGTGATCTGTTTGGGGTCGTCTTTGGGATCGGGTTTATAGGGTTTGCCGAAGGTGACGACGGATCGGCTTGGTTGCAGCAGGTGCAGGGTCATGCTGTCGCGCAGCGGGGTGCCTTGTATCCAGACGGGGACGATGGTGGCGTTGCTGCGTTTGGCAATCATGCCGATCCCAGGTTCCATAGGGCCAAGCTCGCGGTTAGTTCGTTGCAGTCCACCCTCCGGGAAGAGGCCGACCATCTCGCCTTGTTTTAGAGCGTCGATGACCTGTCGGAGTTTGGCGATGTCTCCGCCGTTGCGATCCAGTGTGATCGGCTTGATCGCGCGCCATATCGGTTCCGCCAGCTTGAAGCGGTACTGAGTCAGCATCACCCAATGCACCATCCGAAGCGAGCCGGCCTGCATGATGAAGGGGTCCAGTGCGCTGGTGTGGTTGGCGGCGAGGATGACCGGGCCGGTGGAAGGGATGTTGTGTGCGTCGATAATCTTCAGCCGGTGCCAGACCAGGCTAAAGAGCCGGTCCAGCCGCCAAGTGGCGTTGGCGATGCGGTTGGGCATCGGGCCGTGAGTAAGGTAGCGGAACAGCCCGCCGCAGCCGACCAGAATCAGCAGGCCGCCCAGAGCGTAAAGCGCGTAGATGATGTTGGTGTCTGCTGAGGGTAATCGCCAGATGGCGAAGTAGGTCAGCACACTGAAGATCGTGTTGACCATCGAGTTGATACCCATAACCCGGCCGCGCATGTAATTGGGGGTGATGGATTGCAGGAGCGTCAGCACGTTGATGATGACGATGTTCCCGAACAGCCCGATACCAAACGTCGAGGCGTAGGTCATGGGTATCCAGGGAACAAGCACGAACAGCAGCAGGCAGGCACCCACCGCCGCCAAGGCGGTAAGTGATAGCGCGGATGATTCTTTGCGTGTGTTGATGGCGACGACAGCCACCGCGCCGGCGAGCAAACCGATGCCCAAAGTCGCGTAGATCTGGGTAAACGCCCACATCAGATCGTTTTGTTCCAGGCTGTAATGACTCTTGACAACGCCGAGTATCCCGCTGGACACCGCGGCCGCTGACGCCCAGACCAATACCCCCAGAACGATCAGAGAAATCACCCGGCGATGGTGTGAAACATAGATAGCTGCCTGCCAGAGGCTACGCGGTTCTGCGTCTGCGACTACAACAGTCCGTGTCGGTCGTAGGAAGGCGAAGAACGTGCCGGAGATGAGGTAGAACAATGCCCCCATCATCAGGCCTGTCCGCACGCTCGTGGCTTCATCTACATTGATGATGCGTCCGCCGATGACGGTGCCGATCATCGAGGCGACGACGTTGATGACCAAGATCACGGCGTTGCCGGATTGGAGTTGTTTGGTGGGGATGATCTGGGGGATGATGGCGTTGCGCGTGGGGTTGAAGATTGAGGCAAAAGTACCGATCGCCAGAAGCGCGACGTAGACTTTCCAGTGTTGATCTTCTGGGATATCGACGGACCCCGTAGCCGCAGCGATGGCGAAGAACGACAGCAACAGGATCAACCCCCGTGCCTCGTCGCACGTCAGCAGCAGCCACTTGCGGGGCAGATGGTCCGCCAGCCAGCCGGCGGGGAGGCTGAACAGGATGTAAGGCAGGAAGAAAAAGACCTGGGTGGAGGCTTGGATCGCGGTGGCATTGGTCGTGCCCTCGGCAAGTCCGCCGAGTAGCGCCAGCGCCGCGAGCATGATCATGCGGTCGCCGAACCCGCTGGCGGCGGTGCTGGTCCACATCAGCGTGAAGCTGAGATTACGCCAAAGCGGGGGGTTTCGATGGGTGGTGGGTGTGCGTGTTGGGCTGACGGGTGTGGACATGTGACGGATAGCTTACCTAAGCCAAGCGCCCTCGCCTATCTGCCCGCCTCAGCCCCGCTTGTCGCGCTCGATGAAGGCGTAGGCGTTGTGGTTATGGATCGACTCGTAGTTGGTGCTGTTGATCTGGTACCAGCAGATGCGATCCTCATCGTCGAGTGTCAGCGCCAGATCACGGACGATATCTTCGACGAACTTGGGGTTCTCGAAAGCGTCTTCGGTGACAAACTTTTCGTCCGGCCGTTTTAACACCGCAAAGACCTGTGTGCTTGCGGCCTGCTCGACCACCTTAAACAGCTCCTCGATCCACATGGTTTTACCTGGCGCGAAGCGTACCTTGGCTTCGATCTCGCAGCGCTGGTTGTGTGCGCCGTATTTAGAGATTTCCTTGGAGCAGGGGCAGAGGCTGGTCGCTGGGACTTTGACGCCCATGATGAAGTCGTCCTTGGTGTTGCTGGAACACTCGAAGGATACTTCGATGTCGATCTTGCCGATCAGCCCGGTGACGGGGGCGGGCTTGTCGATGAAGTAGGGGAAGGTGAGTTCCAGGTGGGCGGTATGCGCTTCGAGGCGTTGCTTGATGTCGTGGCAGATTTCCATCAACTGATCCGAGCGGATCGAGTCGTGATGGCGGTTGAGTATTTCCAGGAACCGGCTCATGTGCGTGCCCTTCTTGTCGTGGGGCAGGGCGACGTACATGTTGACGTTGGCGACGGTGTGCTGGCCGCCGCCGGTGATCGGGCAGTGCAGGCGGATCGGGTAACGGATGTCCTTCACGCCGACCTTGTTGATGGCGATCTTGCGGGTATCTTCGCTCCCCTGCACGTCGGGCATGGCGGAGGCGGTATTCTGGGGGGTCATGGCGTGTCCTGGCGGTCAGAAAAGGGGCTTGATGCCCGTGAGTTTGAGCAATAATAGGCGGGCCGGGGGCGGCAGGCAATCACACGACCAACCTGTCTCAGAGAGCCGATTTTTCCGGTTGCGGGCGGTAAGCGGTTTCCTACCATGCGAGCCTGATCGGTTAACATACACTTGTGACAGGTATCGGAGGATGGAACCCTTATGGCAAGCCGAAAACCCCCAAGTCGATCCAGCGGTTACGTCGGCGTGGTCGTCGAGCACGCGGCCTATCGCAGCTTCAGCCAGTTCGCCCAGACCCAGGCGTGGGAGCCGGCGGTCAACGTCTATCAGGTCGGCAAAAAACTGCACGTCTGTATTGACCTTGCCGGCATCGAGCGGGATAAGATCGATGTGCGGATCGAACCCGGTCGCCTGACGGTCAGCGGGGTTCGCCAAGCCCCCGAGCCTGGCGCGGGCAAGCAAGGTCGAGCCTCAGCCGTTGGCCCGATGAAGATACTCAGTATGGAAATTGATTACGGCGCATTTAAGCGTGTGATCCAGATCCCCCAGGGTGTTGACCTCGATTCTGTTTCCAGTGAGTACCGTCAGGGTATTTTGTGGATCACCATGCCGTTGAAGTAGTCACACACGCACTGCCCGGATGCGTCACACCAAACCAATAATCACACCGAATATAAGATCAATACCTTGAGTAAGACGACGAAAAAAAAACAGGCTCCCAAACCAGTGGGTAAACGTAAATCCGCCAAGCGAAAATCAGCCTTGAAGCCCAAACCCCCGGGGGCGGGGACGGAGAAGAAAAAAAATCAGGCTGACAGCGCCCAGGCGTTGCCCGAAATAATCCCAGCGCCGATGGATGTAAACAAGGCTGCGATCCCTGATATGTTGCCGGTCCTGCCGGTGCGCGGGAGCGTGATGTTCCCCGGGACGATCGTGCCTCTGGGTGTGGGTCGGCCCGCAAGCCGAAAGATGCTGGATGAGTCGTTGCCCAAGTCCAAGATCATCGCGCTGTTCAGCCAGAAAGACGAGGAAGTTGAAAACCCCACCGCCGACGACCTGCACCCCGTCGGGACCGCGGCGATGGTTCTCAAGCTCATCCGCCAGCCGGATGACAACATCTCCCTGATTGTTCACGGGATCGGACGGATTACACTTGATGAGGTCACGCAGGTCAAGCCTTATTTCAAGGCCCGTGTGTCTACGCCCGCCGAGAAATCCGGCTCGGGTAAGAAATTTGATGCCGAGGTCAGCCAGCTACGCGATCAGGCGCACGACCTGATCGACCTGTCGCCCAGCGCGCCCGAGCAGGCACTGACGGTGATGATGAACATCGACGAGCCTGGCGCGCTTGCGGATTTTCTGGGCGCGAATCTGGCGTTGGATATCGAGCAGAAGCAGGACCTGCTCGAAGAATTCAACATCGCCAAGCGTATCCGCATGGTCCACGTCCATCTGTCCAGCCAACTGGAAATCCTTCGGCTTCAAGAGAAGATCCAGGAAGATGTGCAGTCGTCCATCGGCGAAACGCAGCGGCGCTTCTACCTGCGCGAACAGATCAAGGCGATCCAGAAAGAACTCGGCGAAGATGAGGCTGGCGGCGACCACATGATCACCCAGCTTGAGAAACGTCTGGAAGAAGCTGCCCCGCCCGCCAAGGTGATGGAGGAAGCCAAACGCGAATTGGACCGGTTGAAAGTGATTCCCCCAGCGAGTCCCGAGTACTCGGTCATCACGACTTATCTCGAATTGATTGCTGATCTGCCTTGGAACAAAGTCAGTGAAGATAATCTCAATCTCGATCGTGCCCGCAAGACGCTCGATCGTGACCACTACGGCCTGGACAAGGTCAAACGCCGGCTGATTGAGTATCTGGCGGTGCGCAAACTCAACCCGCAGGGGCGCGGCCCGATCCTTTGTCTGGTCGGCCCGCCGGGGGTGGGTAAGACGAGTCTTGGACAATCCATTGCGGATAGTTTGGGGCGTGAGTTTGCGCGGATCAGCTTAGGCGGCATCCGTGACGAGGCCGAGGTCCGTGGGCATCGGCGTACTTATATCGGTGCGATGCCCGGGCGGATCATTCAGGAGATTCGCCGCGCCGGCACGAACAACCCCGTGATGATGCTCGATGAGGTCGATAAGCTCGGCTCCGATTTCCGCGGTGATCCATCCAGTGCTTTATTAGAAGTCCTGGACCCCCGGCAGAACAACGCTTTTGTCGATCGCTATCTCGATGTCCCGTTCGATCTTTCGCAGGTGATCTTCATCGCCACCGCGAATTACATCGGCAACGTCCCGCCCGCGCTGCGCGACCGCATGGAGATCATCGACATCCCCGGGTACACCGATCCCGACAAGCTCATCATCGCCCGACGATATCTCGCGCCTCGACAGATCAAGGAAAACGGGCTGACCCGCGCGAATTGCAAATGGCTTTCCACCGGCATCAAGAAGGTGATCGAAAACTACACCCGTGAGGCGGGCGTCCGCGAATTGGAACGGCAGATCGGCTCGGTCTGCCGGGGTGTGGCTGCGCAGGTAGCCGGGGCCACCAACGGCCGAAAACGCCGCAAGGTTGCTACCATCGACGAAGGCTTTGTCCGTGACATGCTCGGGCCGGAAAAATATATCCGCGATCTTGATACAAGGACCGTCTCGCCCGGCGTCGCGCTGGGGATGGCGTACACGCCCTTCGGCGGAGAGTTGCTCTTTATCGAGGCAACCAAGTACCCCGGCAAAGGCAACGTCAAACTCACCGGGCAGATCGGCGATGTGATGAAAGAATCCGCCAGTGCGGCGTTGTCGTTATTCAAGAGTAAGGCCGACACGTTGGGCTACGACGTGATGAAACTTGCCGAGCTTGATCTACACATCCACGTCCCCGCCGGTGCTGTTCCCAAGGACGGCCCAAGCGCAGGCACAGCGATGTATACCGCGATCACCTCGCTGCTGCTGGATATCCCGGTTAAAAAGAACCTGGCGATGACCGGCGAAGTTACGTTACGCGGCAAAGTCCTGCCCATCGGTGGCGTCAAAGAAAAAACCCTCGCCGCCGCCCGTGCCGGTGTCAAGACAATCCTCCTGCCTGCGCGGAACAAGCCCGACATGGAAGAGGTCGATGCACAGGTCAAGAAAAAGTGTAAGTTTTACTTCGTTGAAAATGTTGATGATGTATTGAAGTACGCGCTGGGGAAGATCGGGAGGCGGAAGAAGTGAACCACTGAGGCACAGAGACACCGAGAAGAAGAGGGAGTAGGAACAGGGATAAACGCAGATGAACACGGATGGGGATTGTTGCCCGTGAACTCACTTGGTCTTCTCCTCTGTATTCATCTGCGTTTATCTGCGTTCATCCCTGTTCCCAATGTATTCTCTGTGCCTCTGTGTCTCTGTGTTTACTCTTTCCCAGGCCAAAAAGATGAAGCTCTACACCAAACGCGGCGACGACGGCGGGACCGATCTGTTCGCGGGCCAACGAACCACCAAGACCGACCCCCGCATCATCGCGATTGGTGACGTTGATGAAACCAACGCGACGATCGGCTTAGCGATCGCTGTCTGCGGTCCCGACGAGATCAAAGATATCCTGCTGGAGATTCAGCGCCGGCTATTCGATCTCGGTGCTGACCTCGCCACTCTGGACACAACTAAACCACGACGGATCACACAGAACCACACCGAACAACTGGAAAAACACATCGATACGGCTTGTGACCAGCTCCCCGCGATGAAACACTTCATCCTCCCCGGCGGCTGTGAACTTGCCTCACGTTTGCACATCGCCCGCACCGTCTGCCGACGTGCCGAGCGTGCCTGTGTCGCTTTTCAAGGCCGTGATGCCGATGTCGATCACGCCGTCATCTACCTTAATCGTTTGAGTGACCTGCTGTTCGCCTTAGCACGGCGAGCGAATCAGATCGAAGGTGTCGATGATGTGCCTTGGGTTGGATGACGCTACTGGATTGTCTTTTTAAGATCCAGATACACCCCGTTGGTCACCACGTCACCTGCTTTGGGACGTTTGCGTAGCTCGGTGATGAGGTCGCGTAACTTTCCGTGGACGGGGGCGGTGAAGGTCATGGGGTCTTTGGTTTCAGGATGGAACATGCGTAGCATGGCGGCGTGCAGCGCGGGTGTTGCCATGAGCATGTCGTCGCGCTCGGCGGCCTCGCGCTCCATCTTTTGGCCTTCTTGTTTGTCGCGAGCGTAGGTCAGGTTCGGTCGTGCGGCCGCGGGTCTTGGTGGATCATCAAGTTCTGTGAGGCCGACGGGTTCGCCGCCGTAGATGATGTCGCCGACCAGGGGGTAGCCGATGTAGGCCATGTGTACGCGGATCTGATGTGTGCGGCCGGTCTTAAGTTCGAGTTCTACGAGGCTGTAGCCCTGGTATCGTTCACGGACCCGGTAGAGTGTGACGGAGTCTCGGCTGGTGGAGTCGTGTCGGACGGACATAGCTTCGCGGATGGTGGGGTGTTTGCCGATGGGTTCGTTGATGACGCCGCCGATGGGGTCGGGGCAGCCGTGGACGACGGCGAGGTAGACTTTGAGGTTGGTGCGATCCTCGAACTGCTTGGCGAGCTTCCAGTGCTGATTATCTTGTTTGGCAACGATGATGACGCCGGTGGTATTTTTGTCGAGTCGGTGGATGACGCCGGGGCGTGCGTGTTCCTTGCCGACTTTGCTAAGTTCAGCCTTGTCGGTGTCGTCGCGTTGCGACTGTTGGAAGTGGTAGGCGAGTGCGTTTAAGAGTGTGCCGTTGAGGTGGCTGCGAGCGGGGTGGACGATCAGGCCGGCCTGCTTGTTGATGACGATGAAGCCGTCTTCTTCGTGCAGTACTTCAAGGGGGATGGGTTCGGGGGAAAGATCAACGGCGGGCCTCGGTGGGATCAATACATTGATGACGTCGCTCTTGCGGAGCCTGGTGCTTGCTTTGGGTTTTTTGCCGTTGACGGTGACGCCGCCGAGGGAGATCAGGCGCTGGATCTGGTGACGGCTGAAGCCCTTGATGCGGCTTTGGAGATATTTATCCAGGCGGTGGTTGGAGTCTTTAGAGAGCGTAAAACTCTGAGGGTGGACGCCTTCTTCCAGAAGAATGTCGGGTAGATCGCTTTGGGGTTCGGCGGGATCTGTAGACGGATCGCCGGTGAGGTTTTGCGATGGGTCGTCGGGGTATTTCGGCGTGTCGTGGGTCATTGGCCGGGTGTTTGGCCGGGGGATTGACCGGGGGATTGACCGGGGGATTGACCGGGGGATTGACCGGGGGTGGCCGTGGTTGTGTCGGCGGTGTCTGTTGCTTCGGCCGTCTCGGTAGCTTGAGTTTGCGTATCGGTGGCGTCGGCTGCGGGGTCGGCGCTTTGGACGTTGTCGATTGAGGTGTCTGTGGGAGTTTCGGCAGGCTCAACTGCTTCGCCGAACACGATCGGTCGGGTCAGGTCGTCGAGCATGTCGATCCGGAGTTGCGCCAGGGTGACGATGGCGTTGAGCCTTGCATCGGTGGCGATCTGCTTGGCGTTGGACCAGTGCGTTTCAGCGGCCTTGAAGTCGTTGCGTGTTTCGGCAAGGTTCGCCAGGCCGACGGCGGCGTTTGCGCGGAAGGCATTGTCGGCGTCAGAGTTGAGGACTTGGTTGAACATCGACTCAGCGGCATCGAGCGATTCCTTGGCGGACATCATCCCGGTGTCTTCCTGGCCGGCGGTTTCCTGGTTTATCTGGATAGCCTGCTGGTGGTAGGCGACTGCGCCGCGGAGCAGCGCGAGTTGTGGGATGGCGGGGTGGCTGGCGTTTTCGACGGCGCGTTCGCGGTAGCTCTGCGGCAGGGTGGTGGCGTCGAGGTCGTACCAGGCTTTTTCGTGGCTGGCGGCCTGGGTGTTGTTGTAATACCCGAAGCCGAACCATCCGACCATGAGGATGATGGCGACGACCATGATCGCGTTGCCGTGCTTGGTCCAGAACTCGCCGAAGTGGTCGAGAAATTCTGCGAGGTCGTTGTCTTTAAGTTCGTGGCGTTCTTTGGCGTCCATAGCTTTGATCTGTCTTTATTCGTAGTCGGTCGTGGTTCGTGTGAATGTTGTTGGCTTGGTGTTGTTGTGAGGCTTATCTCGGGGAGAGGAAGACCTCGATGGTGGCTGTCTTGAAGCGGTTGCTCAGGCGTATACCCAAGGCCTCGGCGCCTTTGGTGTAGTGGAGGCTTGTGGAGCCGTCTTCGTGTATTTGCTTGTCTACCTGCAGCCAGCCTTGCAGGGGGAGCTGCTGGCGGTAGAAGCGTACGGTTTCGGGTGAGCGAGCGCGTCCCTGGTAGACGTGGGTGACGGTCCGTGCGACGCCGTCGAATGAGCTGCTGCATTGGGAGATGACGGGCTTGAAGCCGATGGGCATGGGGACGTCGGGGATCGGAGCGTTTTGGATAGCGACCAGCCCCGGGCCGACCTGCTTGGGCAGGTATTGGCCGTCGTCATTCCATGCGACCACCGGCACCTCGAACGGCACACGCCGGGTCGGGTTCTGATTGCAGCCGGCTAGTGTCGTGACGGCGATCAGTGTCAGTGCGGATAAGGCTTTATAAGGCATAGGATCTTCCGGGGGGTTCCGGGTTTGAGTCAACCTAAGAGTGTATTCGCAGTGGGAGGTGCGGGCAAACATGGGGCGGTTTGGGTTGGGGGATGCAGAGGAGACGGGATCGGGCGTGTCCGCGGATGGCGCAAAGGAAGGCGGGGAATGTAGACAGGATGACAGGATGTTCAGGATCAGGACTGCCGCAGCAGCACTGATACCATCCCGTCCATTCTGTCATCCAGTCTACATTCTTTGCTTTGCTTCTCTTCGTGTCTCCGTGTCTCTGCGCCCTTCGTGATTTCCTTTCTGATTTTCACATCATCAATCATAGATCACAAATCATCAATCTAAAGCCTCACGGGGTTCCAGCGGTAACGGCAGGCGCGGGATCATTGGGACCAGGTCAAGCCTGCGTCCTGTTTATCCGTCATCTGGCCGGGACGATCCGCTACAAAGTCCCCGGATGTGTACGAATTTTCATTCGCAGCGTTTCCGGGGCAGCCCTCGAGTCCTGGTCCTTTTAATCTTTGGATACTCAGGGTAGCTGTCGATCGCCGTCGTGAGGTTGTCGGCAGGTGTGACTCAAAATAAATCACGCCTCCACTGTTGGTGGAAATGACGGGGTTGTGCGCATGGATGTGGTTGGAGAGTTTATTTTGCGGGGTTAAGTCTTGTTGGCAGGGTCTGTAAGGGGATGTGCGTTGTGGCGCATTTTTGATTGGAGAATCGTCGGGGATGTGCGCACGGGGGCGGTCGGAGGGGGTGGCTGTGAAGGTGCGGAGGATGTTGAGGGAGATAAGAAAGGTGAGGGAGCCAAGGCGGTATCGCGGAGGGCGCGGAGGCGCGGAGACACGGAGGAAGCGGGGGAGGGGAGGGTTACCGCAGAGGCTGCAGAGAGCGCGGAGGAGATGGGGGAGGGGCGTGTCCGCAGATTGCGCAGATGACACAGATTCGGAATGTCGAGCGATGTGCCTGGGCAAGGCAAGATTTTGCAATATCACGATGTCGACTTGTGGCCCCTTAGATTGGTCGGAGGGTGTTGAGGGAGATAAGAAAGGTGGGGAGGATAAGGCGGTATCACGGGGGGCCGGAGGCGCGGAGAAGGCGGGGTCACAGAGCGCACGGAGTCACAGAGACACGGAGAAGACGGGAGGGGCGTGTCCGCAGATTTCACTTCGTGGACCTTCGGTTTCGCAGATGACACAGATCCGGAATGTCGAGCTCTGACACCTTATCTGGCTCACCTTATCCGGCCCCTGATCCCCTTATTCTTCCACATCTGTGCGATAGATCGTGTGTTTTGGTCGGCCCGAGAGGATTTCCGCCTTGCCCCATGCGGTGACTTCTTTGAAGGCTGGGCTGCGGATGAACTCGACGAATCGGTCCTGCTCTGACCACTCACTGACGATGAGGTAGGCGGTGTCATCGGCCACGTCTTTGAACAGCGTGGATGTCACGTGCCCGGTTGCCGAACGGATGGCAACTAATACCGCGTCAAACTTCTGTTCGAACTCCTGCTGCTTCCCCGGCTTCACGTTGTAGTTCATACCGACTGTAATCATCGTAAGCTCCTGCTCTGTAAAGTCTGAATCAGGTGTCAGGTGCCTGACCCGTTCACATAAATGTAACACAATAAATCAATATTTGATTATACGACTCCCGACCCTTTATCCGATCCTTTATCCGATCCCCTGATCCGTTGATCTTGAAGTTATGTAAGGTTCCTGACAACCTTAGTCGATCCCGGAGACAAATTGGGATAGTGGGATGATATGTGGTTCCACGTTATGAGCGTGACACTTATCGATGATCTCGTTGGCGAGTTCGTGGGCGACCAAGATGGCACGTCCCCCATCGATATCTCGATCCCAGTGGGCACAGATCAAAGCGCGATACTTGATGGCTTGTAGGAAGCCCTCCTTCTGGGAGGCATTCTGAGATAACTCGATTTCAACAGCAACTGGTTTGCCTTCTTGGTCTTCAAGCAGCACGTCAATCCTGTCGCCGGTGCAGAATGAGTACTCCACTTTCACACAGGTAAGGCCCTTTTCGCCGAGGGCGGTCTCCGGGTGGTCGGCGACGTAGTTCTTGAGCCTCTTATGAGCTTCTGACTCTCCTCCACCGCCGAAACCCCGCTTCGGTTTCTCGTGGGAAGGCACAGGTCTGATCCGTTCTTTGAATTTTGCCAGCAAGTTGATGTATTGCTCGAACGTAAGCTCTGCAAGTCCACTACCCTTGCCCAACCCAAGGAGGTTGGGGTGGCCACCTATAACTTTGTGTACCTCCTCGCGCGGTACGAACCCTTCGTCGTTGTGATGCGCCGTTAGTGCCTTCCATCGCCACCATTTGGTTTTACCGCCTGAATATGTGTGCGGTTGCGGTACACCATCTGGTCTAAACTTTCTATCCACTTCTCCAACAGATACTATTCCCTGCCGTCCTTTCCCAGCACCAAATTTTATTGTGGTACCGTCTGGTTGCTCCTCTGTGAAGGTTTGGCCGTTAAGCGATTCATAGATAAATACCTTGTCCCCGGGTTGAATTTGTGTGCCTTGATCTTGTGTGCCTTCTTTGAGCCAAATATCACGCAACGGTTTATCAAATGTGTACTGACCTTTGGGGCGCGGCCAGTGTGTTGTCAACCAATAGCGAGGCTGCGATATACTGATAATTTCAAAATCAAGGCTGCGAAGAACAGTATTCGCATGACTCGATCCCTCGCCACCGTATAGGTTATTCGGCGGTGCATCGGTCGCATGCTCGAAGGCCAAACCTAACACGGCCTTAGGAGCATACACCTGTCCGTTGTGCCGCAGATTGTATTTGGTGGGTGTACCCCATTTATGTTCTCTATTTTCATCAAGATCGGAAATTGCAGCGAGAACATGTCGACGCTCCACTACATCGAAATAGGCCATTGTGTTTGCCCTAACCTTTCTGGAGAGGAAACCAATATAAGGTGGTGAATATGAGGTGTTGGAAATCTATTAGATTCATCCCTCCCCCAACTCCCCGATCTTTCTTAGCCGTTCATAGCGTTTATTTACGAGGTTTTCGACCTTGAAGCGTTTTAGTTCTCGTAGGGTTTGGATGAGGTATTTTTCTAAGTAGTCGGCGGCGGCGGCGGGGTTGCGGTGGGCGCCGCCCAGGGGTTCGTCGATCATGCCGTCGATGGTGCCTAGTTTGAGGTTGTCGTTGGCGGTGAGTTTTAGGTTTTCTGCTGCGGCGGCGTTGGTTTCTGGGTTGGCTGTTTTCCAGAGGATGGCGGCGCAGCCTTCGGGTGAGATGACGGAGAACCAGGCGTATTGGAGCATGGCGAGTCGGTCGGCTACGCCGATGCCCAGTGCGCCGCCTGAGCCGCCTTCGCCGATGACGACGGAGACGATGGGGGTTTTGAGTCTTGACATTTCGCGGAGGTTGACGGCGATGGCTTCGGCCTGGCCACGTTCCTCGGCGGCGATGCCGGGATACGCGCCGGGGGTGTCGATTAATGTGACGATGGGGAGCTTGAATTTCTCGGCGAGCTTCATGGTGCGCAGGGCTTTGCGGTAGCCTTCGGGGTGTGCGCAGCCGAAGTTGGCGGCGATTTTTTCTTTGGTGTCTTTGCCTTTGTGGTGGCCTATGACGAGGCATTTGTGTGGGCCGATGCGTCCGAAGCCTGTGATGATGGCTTTGTCGTCGCCCTGATGGCGGTCGCCGTGGAGTTCGGCGAAGTCTTTGACGAAGGTGTTGATGTAGTCGATGGTCTGGGGTCGGCCTGGGTGTCGGCCGACCTGGACGGTGTTCCAGGGGGTGAGCCTGGCGTAGATCTTTTTGAGCATCGCGGTGTGCGACTGGCGGAGGCTGCGTATGTCGGATCGGAAGTCGACACCCCCGGCCCCCCCCCCGGATGCGGGTGTTGTGCTGCTGGTTCCGGAAGATGTGCCGGCATGGCTTGGCGCGGAGTTACCGGGTGAGAGGTGCTGGTGTTCGAGGTCGTTGATTTGGCGTTCGAGGGCTGTGAGGGGTCGTTCGAATTCCAGTTCGTAGTTGCCGGCGTATGCGTTGAGTGTGGTCATGGTTATTTCTCTGCGGGCAGGCCGGTCGTATTTCTGTGGTGTACGGCCCACCCAAGGGCGTTGTGGTCCCACCTGCGGGAGCGGGTGGGCCTGGGGGGGCTTGTGGTCGTCTAACCTGCTATCTTACCCGGGGTTGAACGGCAGGAAAAATAGCGATGCTCAAGGCAAAACAGGTGACGATTATTGGGACGGGGTTGTTGGGTGCGAGTCTGGCGCTGGCGCTGCGGGCCAGGGG
>JAJRRS010000023.1 GCA_024279275.1 Planctomycetota bacterium
CACAATACTACAGGTCTTGAGCGTCTCGCTATTCGAGAAAACCCCGTTAATACAGGTGTTTTCACGCCCGGGCGGCATAACTCAAACCGACTCATTCGCTAACCAGTTGGTATTATTCGACTAACGTTGGGACAGTAGTGGATCGATACATACAATGCCACAGTCAAATCCACCAGACCTGTTTTGGTGATTCTGGTACAGCGGCGGGGGGATGGGACGATTTTGATGACATTACAGTTATAGATGCGTACCTGTTTCGAGTCGTTGTACTAAGACCGTTAGGGATAGATATTTCTTACGATAAGATCTTCCGCGTTCCCATTACACAAATACTTGTAGAGCCAAAGCAAGACCTTGAAGCGAGACTACTTGTAGAACGGCCATCTGACCCCCAAACGCATTACTGGGATGCTTTTAACGGAGCAGTAGAACGTGGCGATGTACGGCTGAGCTTCATTGAGTTCTTTGACTGGAGCGATGATGAGCCACCGAAATATGAATATTGCCGTGTATTGATAAATAACTTTTCTCAACACAATGAGTTTGAGGGCCGAGAGGGGCTTATTCAACGCAGCGACGTGAATATATATTGTGAGGACGATTAGGGGAGACAACGCCGTGTCTAGGGTAGTTCAGTGTACTGCACCGCCACTGCACCCAAACCAATCACCTCCGAGCATATAGCTAGGGAGCGGTGGCCATTCTTTTTAATACATCATTTGCAATGCGGGCGGGAGGACTCGAACCTCCAACCGTCGGTTCCGAAGACCGGTGCTCTATCCATTGAGCTACGCCCGCTTGGGCCGGGATTGTAGTGGGTTGGGTGGTTGGGGTCGAGCGGGTGGGTGTGAGGTGGTGGCGAGTTTATAGAAATACCCACGTTCAAAGAACGTGGGCTTCTTAGGGGGGATGTAGGTTGAGTTTTCGAAGAACTTGACGGATACCCCACCGAAGCACCGCGGCGGTGCATCAGTGGGCTTTGTGTGGGTTATACAAAGCGTTCGTCTCGCTTTATTTGGAAGTTACGCGGCGGCTTTACCTGTTTTTTTTAGTTGGCGTCGTGCGGCGTCGGCGACGGCTTCGGGGGTGAAGCCGAACTTGCTTTGCAATTCGCTGAGCGGAGCGGAGGCGCCGAAGGTATTCATGGCGATGATGTCGCCAGCCTGACCGACGTAGCGTTCCCAGCCGAAGGCTGAGGCCTGCTCGACAGCGACTCGTGCGGTGACGTGCGGGGGCAGGACCTGCTCGCGGTAGGATTCGGGCTGGGCCTCGAAGAGTTCCCAACTGGGCATGCTGACGACGCGGGCGTTGATGCCCTGTGCTTTAAGTTCACGGTAGGCGGAGACACAGAGTTGCAATTCGCTGCCGGTGCCGATCAGGATGACGTCGGGGTCGCCCTGGTCGGCATCGGTGAGGATGTAGGCGCCCTTGCTGAGTCCTTCGGCTGCGGCGAACTCTGTGCGGTCGAGTGTGGTGAGGTTCTGTCGTGACAGGACCATGACGACGGGTTCGTGGCGTAGCTTGGCGATGACCTTCCATGCTTCGACGACCTCGTTGGCATCGCCGGGCCGCATGGTGATCAGGCCGGGGATGGCGCGGAGCGAGGCGAGCTGTTCGACGGGCTGATGGGTTGGGCCGTCTTCACCGACGCCGATGGAGTCGTGTGTGAAGATGTGTACGACGGGGATTTCCATCAGAGCGGACAGGCGGATCGAGGGGCGTGCGTAGTCGCTGAAGATGAAGAAGCCTGCGGTGTAGGGGCGTATCTTGCAGAGCGCCAGGCCGTTGGCGATCGCTGCCATGGCGTGTTCGCGTACGCCGAAGTGGAAGTTGCGTCCGCCGGGCTGTTCGATGCTGAAGGTGCCGGCATCGTCGAAGGTGAGGTTGGTCTTTGTCGAGGGCGAGAGGTCTGCTGCGCCGCCGATGAGCCAGGGGACACCTTCGGCAAGGGCGTTGAGGACTTTGCCGGAGGAGGCGCGTGAGGCGACGCCTTTTTCGTCAGGCTCGAAGGTCGGGAGCTTGGCGTCCCAGTCGTCGGGGAGTTGGCGGTGCTGCATTTTGTAGAGCTGGTCTGCGAGTTGCGGGTAGTAGCTCTTGTAGGCCTTGAACTGTTCGATCCAGGCGTTGCGTGCTTTTGCGCCGCGTTCGCCGATGCCCTGTGCGAAGTGTTCGCGGACGGCGTCGGGGACGAGGAATTGTTCGTCCTGGGGCCAGCCGTAGTTGCGTTTGGCCAGGCGGATTTCAGCTTCACCCAAGGGTGAGCCGTGGGCCTCGGCGGTGTCCTGGAGGGTGGGTGCGCCGAAGCCGATGTGGCTGTCGATGATAATCAGGGTCGGGCGGTGTTCTTCGTTGTGGAAGACCTCGAAGGCGCGGTTGATCATGTGCAGGTCGTTGGCATCGCCGACGCGGGTGACGTTCCAGCCCAGGGCGATGAAGCGTGTGGCGACGTCTTCGGTGAAGGCCAGGTCGGTGTTGCCTTCGATGGTGATGCGGTTGTTGTCGTAGATCCAGCAGAGGTTGGATAATTTGTGATGGCCTGCGAGGGAGGCGGCTTCGTTGGAGATGCCTTCCATCATGCAGCCGTCGCCGCAGAGTGCGTAGGTGTTGAAGCCTAACATGTCGAAGTTGGGCTTGTTGAACTGCGCACCCATCCATCGGCTGGCCATGGCCATGCCGACGCTGGTGGCCAGGCCTTGGCCCAGTGGGCCGGTGGTGGTTTCGACGCCGGAGGTCCAGCGGTATTCGGGGTGGCCTGGGCATTTGCTTTCGGCCTGGCGGAAGTTTTTGATGTCGTCGAGGCTGACGGCGGGTTGGCCGAGGGTTTCGTATTTTTCGTTGACGCTTTGTACCCCGGTGAGGTGGAGCATGGAGTAGAGCAGCATGGATGCGTGGCCTGCGGAGAGGACGAACCTGTCGCGGTTGGGCCAGATCGGGTCGGCGGGGTCGAAGTTCAGGTGCTGGTTCCAGAGGAGGTAGACAAGCGGTGCCATGGCCATGGCTGTGCCGGGGTGCCCGGAGTTGGCGGCTTCGACTGCATCCATACTAAGTGTACGGATGGTGTTGATCGCCTGATATTGGATCTGGTCGCTGGGTGGGTTGAACGTCGGCATGGGTTCGCCTCGGGGTGCGGGGGTTAACGCTCGTGCTGGGCGAACCAACGCCGGGCCAAGCGTGCAATGGCAATAGACACTGGACATACAATCGGTTATTTGGGGGAATGGGTAAACTTGGAGGCGTCGAACGGTTAAATCAGTGACGGCTTATCGGATCAGGTGAGGTAGCCTGCTTGGGGAGAAATGTCGGGGTGGCGGGCGGTAATATTAAAGTCGGCCTGCGGTGGCAAGTAACCCGTCATAGACCGTTGGGAGAAGGGATTCACCCACCGTAGGCCTACACGAGTACCAGGCTAAGGTATTATTGGCCGAGTACGGTTTTATCGTTCCCCGGGCGGAGTCAATCTTTGGCTATGGAGGCGATAAGCGTGTGGTGCCGGTCGATGAATCCGGCCAGAGCGTCCCGTGCCTGGTCCAGGTGTGAGTCGTTCATAGGCAGGGACATGAACAGATCGCCTCGGCTGCAGATCAGGACGCCCTGCAGCAGAAGTTCCATATGCAGCAGGGCGTTAAGGGCCAGGCCGTCAGGGCTTCGTACGACCATGCGTTCAAGAGGCCTGGTAGAGAAGTGGATCGCAAACATCGAGCCTAACCCGTTGCAGACCATCGGGACGGACTTTTCAGCAAACAGGCTGTTGAGTGATTGACGGTAGGCCTCCGTCCACTGGAAGAATTCCGTGGCGCGTTGCGGCGTAAAAATTTTGCCCATGGCGGCGATCCCTGCTGCCATCGAGCAGACGTTGTTGTTAAACGTGCCGGCGTGTTTCCATGTGCTTTTTTTCTTGGGGTTGAAGCAGGCCATCAGTTCCGCGCTGCCGCCGAACGCGCCGGTCGGTAGGCCCCCGGCGATGATCTTGCCAAGCGTGGTCAGGTCGGGGGTGATATCCAACATCCCCTGTACACCGCCGGGGCCGAGACGTGCGGTTTTGACCTCGTCGAAAATCAGGAGCGCACCGAGATCGCGCGTGGTCTGCCGCAGCATTTGCAAAAAGTCGCGTGTGCCGGGGATGCTGCCCCCGGCGCCTAGGATCGGCTCGACCATGACGGCCGCGAGCTGGTCGCCGACCTGCCGGATCACTTCGGCTGTGCCCTCGATGTCGTTGTACTCCGCCAAGACAAAGTCGTAGGGGGCGTTGAACCTGGATAATCCTGTTGGGAACTTGACCACACCGCCGTGGTACGCGCCGTTGAAGACAAGTATTTTATCTCGCCCTGTCACGAGGCGTGCGGTCGTGATCGCCATCAGCGCGGCCTCGGTGCCTGAGTTGCAGAAACGTAGCTGCTCTAAAGACTGGAACCGTTCGCAGAGCAGGCGTGCCAGCTCTCGCTCGTAGCCGGTCGAGGCGCCAATCGCGAAGCCGTGGTCAAGCGCCTGGTGGATCGCCGATTTAATATGAGGATCGGAGTGACCAAACAGCCCGGCGGAGAACTCGCCAACGAAATCGACGTAGCGGTGGCCGTCTATATCGACCAATTCCGCGCCCTCGCCGGAGGCCATGGTCAGCGGGAAAGGCTCGTGATACAGCACATTGCGGGTGTTGCCGCCGGGCATGTACTGTTCCGCCAGCTTGTCCGCCTCCTGGCTCTTGGGGTTAGCAGCGGCGTAGCGTTGACGTGCGTCGTCGAGTGTCTGGTGTAATGCGTGCATGGTCTGTGCTACCCGACACTTTCGATTGCCAACGCGATCCCCTGCCCGACGCCGATGCACATGGAACACAGGGCGCGTTTGCCTTCCCCGCGTCGCAACTGATCCAACGCAGTAATGGCCAGACGCGCTCCACTCATCCCAAGGGGGTGTCCCAGCGCGATCGCGCCGCCACGGGTGTTCAGGCGGGGGTCGTCGTCAGGCAACCCCAATTCACGCAGACAGGTCAAAGACTGCACAGCAAAAGCCTCGTTCATTTCCAGGATGTCGAAGTCGTCTAACGTCATGTCCAGTCGTGCAAGTAGTTTTTTCGTTGCCGGGACGGGGCCGATGCCCATGATCCGTGGGGGCACGCCGGCGACCGCCATCCCAAGCACGCGCGCCACAGGCTTTAGTCCGTGACGCTTGACGCCTTGTTCGGAAGCCAGCAGCAGCGCGGCCGCGCCGTCGTTGATGCCCGATGCGTTGCCTGGTGTCACCGTCCCGCCGGGTAAAATCGGTTTGAGCTGCGCGAGTTTGGACAGCACCGTCAGGCGCGGGTGTTCGTCCTTGTCCACGATGATCGGGTTTTTCTTGCGCTGCGGTACGCTCACCTGGCAGATCTCGCCGGCGAGTCTGCCGTCCGCCTGGGCTGCGGCCGCTTTGGACTGGCTCCAGAAGGCGAACTGATCCTGGTCCTCGCGGCTGACGTTGAACTCTTTTGCCAGGTTCTCGGCCGTCTCGGTCATAGTCTCCGTGCCGTACTGCTCATCAAACCTGGGGTTTTTGAACCGCCAGCCCATGGTGGTGTCTTCCAATATTTGCTGACGACCGAAGGCGTGCTCAGCCTTGCCCATGACGAAGGGCGAGCGTGACATACTTTCGACGCCCCCGGCGAGCATGAGGTCGCCTTCGCCGACCCGGATCGCTGCGGCGCAGCTACCGACCGCGTTAAGCCCCGAGGCGCAGAGCCGATTCAGTGTGCTGGCGGGAACCTCCTGCGGCAGGCCGGCCAGCAGGCTGCTCATGCGGGCCACGTTGCGGTTGTCTTCACCCGCTTGATTCGCGCAGCCCAGCACGACGTCGTCCAGCTCCGCCCAGTTCACCGTCGGGTATCGATCCATCAATGCCCGGATCGGGATGGCTGCAAGATCGTCCGTACGGACGGAAGACAGGCATCCCCCGTACCGGCCAACGGGTGTTCGGATTCCATCACAGATAAAGACTTCGATCATGGGTTGTGTCTCTTGATTCTTTCGACTCGATCATCCGTTGTCGGCTGGCGGCAGGACCGATGTGCCGGTCTTGTTCTTTACTTCGTCAAACGACACGCCGGGCGCCAAATCAACCAATTGGAACCCGTCGGGGGTGATGTCGATGACTGCCAGGTTAGTGTAGACCCGCGACACGACGCCGGCCCCGGTCAGTGGGTAGCTGCATCGCTCGACCAGCTTCGGCTCACCGGTCTTGGTGGTGTGTTGGGTGACGACGAAAATCTGTTTGACGCCCTGCACCAGGTCCATCGCGCCTCCCACGGCGGGGATCGCGCCCGGTACGCCGGTGGACCAGTTGGCGATATCACCGTTGGCTGCGACCTGCATCGTGCCCAGCACGCACACGTCTAAGTGGCCACCGCGTATCATGCTGAAGCTGTCGGCGTGGTGAAAGTAGGCCGCACCCGGTACGGCGGTGACGTACTTTTTCCCGGCGTTCATCAGGTCCAGGTCGCGCTCGTCCTCGCTCGGCGGCAGCCCCATACCCAGGAGGCCGTTCTCTGTGTGGTAGATGAACTCACGCCCCTCGGGGACGAACTTCGCGACCAATTCGGGGATGCCGATCCCCAGGTTGACGTACGAGCCGTTGGGGATGTCCTGGGCCGTGCGAGCTGCTATCTGTTCTCTTGTCCAGCCAGTTGTCATGGGTAACACCTGCCCTCTGCGATCAGTGTGTCTTCGTGTACCGGTTCGGAGACTTCGACGACACGGTTGACGAAGATGCCGGGGGTCACGACGTGTTCGGGATCGATCCCGCCTCGTTCGACCAAGCGCCCGGCCTGCACGATCGTGGTCTTGGCGGCCATGCACATCAGCGGGCTAAAATTACGGGCTGTTTTATTGTAGATCAAGTTGCCCAACGGGTCGGCGGCTTCGCATTTGATAAGGGCGTAATCGGCTTTGAGCCAGTGCTCCATGACGTAGGTACGCCCGTCGAATTCGCGTTGCTCCTTGCCCTGGGCCAGGACCGTGCCCACGGTGGTCGGGGTGTAGAACGCGGGTATGCCGGCGCCGGCGGCGCGGATGCGTTCGGCGAGCGTCCCTTGTGGAACCAGGTCCAGCTCGATCTTGCCTTGCTTATAGAATTCCGGGAACAGCCGGGACTGGCTGGATCGCGGAAACGAGCAGATCATCTTGCTGACCTGCGCGTTGCCGATCAGCGCCGCCAGGCCCACCTCACCGTTGCCCGTGTTGTTGTTGATCACGGTGAGGTTTTTGGCACCCTGGTCAATCAGCGCGTGGATCAACTCGATGGGGCTTCCCGACGCACCGAAACCGCCCACCATCACGGTCGCACCATCGGGGATGTCGGCAACCGCCTGCGTAACGGATGGGCACACCTTATTGATCACCTGCGGTCACTCCAGTAAACGGTTATTGAAAGAAGGTCTCGGTTGATTCCCAAAGCGACTCGATACGGTCGATCCGCTCGGTCGTCTTGCCCTTAAGCTCACGCGCGATCTTCGAGACCAACAGTTCGGCGATCGCCACAACGGGGACGGAGCTGTCGAATGGGCCGATGGCCGGCACGGAGATCTCGCACCAATTATCGGTCAACTCGACCAGCGGTGAAAGCGGGCCGTCCGTGATCGCGACAATCCGCACGCCGCTCTGGGCCAGCAGTCGCGTCGCGGTCACGACCAGCCGACGGTAGCGGTAGAAGTCGAAGACCACGGCTGTATCACCTGACCCAGCGTTGCTCAACTCGTTGCTGATCGAGCGGTCGTCCAGCAGGTGTACGTTCGGGCGGATCATCGAAAGCCCGCTGCAGAAGGCGATGGCGCCGGCTCGCGATGTTTCGCCGGAGAGTACCCACACCTGGTTCGCCTCCACGATTGGCTTGACGAGCTGGGCGATATCCAATCCTTGGACGATCTCAAAGACAGAATCGATGGCGTCATTGATGGCCTGGTGTGCCGAGGTGTCTGTTGTTTCGTCGTTGCGGATGCGTTCGCTTGGCCTGACGAGCCGCCGGGATACCTCGGCCCGTACCTGGCGTTGAAGCTCGGTGTAGCCTTGGAACCCCAGCTTGTGGGCGAACCGCACCACCGAGGGGCGGCTGGTCCCGACCTGGTCTGCCAGGTGGGAAACCGTCCCGAACGCCAGCAGCGTAGGCTCGGCCAGCACCGCTTGGGCGATCCGCCGGTCGGTCGGCGTCAGCTCAGCACCGGCCATGGCTACGAGATCGGTCAGTGAGGGGGTCTTTTTCATGACTGTACCATATGTTACACTATTGATCTTAAATGTTCAATATGTTACAATTCTGTCTCGTACAGAATATGTGACGGATACCTTTGCAAGAAAACGAGGTGCGGCTTGGTCAGTTCAGACGGCTATGAAATGACGGATCGCCAGCGGGCGTTTCTGGATACCATCGAGAACGGTAGGCACGAGCGAGAGATCATCAACGGTCTGCGGCCGTTCTTTGACAATAGCGTCCCGGATGACATGAAGGGCTTCTACTCTTCGCAGGAACTGGACATCCTCAAGTCCCTGCGGGGCACAGACCGCGATGTCGAAGCCCGCATGCCGGTGAAGGTGACACGGCATTACTACGAACTGGCCCGTCAGAGCAAATCGCTTCAGCGTCTGGTCAAGGCCAGCCCCGATGAGACGTTGAACCTGGTCGGGTCCGAAGACCCCGGGCACCAGATGGATTTTTCGCCCGTCGAGGGGCTTCTTCATAAATACGAGATGGGCTTGCTCTACACCATCTCCACCTGTTCTTCGCACTGTCGGTTCTGCTACCGCGAGGAACTGATCGCCCGCAAGGACATCGTGCGCCAGGACGGGACCGTCGCCAAGAAGGGGCTTGCCAAGATCAAGGACGTGGTCGGCTACATCCGATCGCACAACAAACAAGTCCAGGACAACGGCGGGCTGCACCCAACGACCGGTCGCAGAAAGCTACGCGAGATCCTGCTGTCCGGCGGCGACGCGATGATGCTCAGCAACCAAAAGATCGGCGAGTGGCTGTCCGCGCTGGCCGAGGCGGACGTCGAGGCCATCCGCATGGGCACCAAGGAGATGGCCTTTTACCCCAAGCGGTTTGATGCGTCCTTCCTTGCGATGCTTGACAGCTTCCACCTGACATACCCCGACGTCAACCTTCGGCTGATGGTTCACTTCAACCACCCCGACGAGTTTCTCCAGAAAAGCCCTGACGGCGAATACCTGACCAACCCCAACGGCTCGCTGAAGTGGCACGAAGATACGCAACGGGCTATGGATGGTGTCGTACAGCGTGGCTGGATGCATGTCGAGAACCAGGCACCGATCATCAAGGGCATTAACGACGATGCGGATGCACTTCGTATTCTTCAGCAATCACTTTATCACCGCGGCATCAACAACCATTACTACTTCTGCGGCCGCGATATCGTCGCCTACCAGGCGTTCAACGTGCCGATCGAAACCGCGTGGAGCTTGTTGAACGAATCCCAAAAGGGACTCTCCGGGGTCGAAGCGCATGCCCGGCTGTCCATCACCCACTACAAGGGGAAGACAGAGGTCGTGGCGGTCACCAACAAGCCGATCCCAGGCGTGAAACATGCGGAGAACGGCGTGCTGATATTCAAGAACCTGCGCAACGCTCTGGACGCGCCGGACCGTGGCAAGACCTGTATCGTCGGACGCAACCCCGAGGCTACCTGGTTCAACGATTACGAAGACCGGATCATCTGTGATGAGGTGGGTCTCTTCGACTACAAGCGCGTCGATAACAAGATCATCAGCGGGGACGGGCACTCTCTGAACGTCGTGCAGCCGTCGGACTGCCGCTGACCGCGCTGGGCAAAGATGTGGTCGGCGAGGATCGTTGCAAACAGATCGGCGAGCATATCATGGCGATCGACGAGCAGCCGACGGTCGATAAGCTGATGGAACTGATGACGGGCGAGCGTTAGAAATACACGGCCTTCGGCGGGCTAAACCGCAATCGCTTATTTCGAGATGATCTGTCTATTGTTTGAGGCGATGACGGTTTACGCTGTGGGCAGGCTGTCGTAGTCGGGTGGGGTGTTGATGTTGCGTGTTACCGCTGGGGTGGTCAGTTCGAGTCGAACAATCAACTCGGTGTGGTGTTGAGGCAGTTGGCGTAGTCCGGTGTCGCAGGCGTCGGACATTACGAAGGGGATCAGTGATGCGGGGAAGATCATCGGGTGGCCGGTCTTGCCGTGGTGGGTGGCGATAACGATCTGCGTGGTTGTCTTTATGAAGGCCTGACAGCAGCGGAAGATGTCGTCGGTGGTCAGCCCGGGTTGATCGCCCGGACAGATCAGGATGCCGTCGCTGTGGGCGAGGTCGTGTTGTCTTTGCAGTTCGGCCACGCCTAAACGGACCGAGTCGATCATCTGGGCGTCGGGTTCGTCGTTGAGCACGACGGAAGCGCCCGTCGGGGTGAGGTCCAGTGTCGATGCGACGAGGCTGTTGGTGACGACCACGACACCTGCGACGTGCGGGCATGTCGATAG
Organism: Planctomycetota bacterium; assembly: GCA_024279275.1. Classification (GTDB taxonomy): domain Bacteria; phylum Planctomycetota; class Phycisphaerae; order Phycisphaerales; family Phycisphaeraceae; genus JAJRRS01. Next base: position 10,484 of record JAJRRS010000023.1, read on the forward strand.
GGGATCGACTACGGCTAGAAGCATCGGCCGACCGTTGATGTCAAGCAGTTGCTTGGGGCTGCCCATACGGCTGGACCGCCCGGCGGCGGGGATGATGGCGTGGAGGGTGGGCATGGCGTGTGGTGGTGCCTGGCCGAAATCCGCCGCAGCTTCGCAGCGGACGGCATAGGGGGTGTGTTACCGTTTGGGTTTTTGGATCGCTTTGCCGGCGGGTGAGTCGGTCATGGGGAGTTGTCGGCGGACTATATGATCGAACTGGTACATCGCGCTTGCGATGGCGGGCGCTGTGGGGACCAGGCCGATCTCGCCGACGCCTCGAGCGCCGTGGGGGCATTCGGGGTCTGGCTCTTCGACGAACATCAACTCCATCTCGGGCATCTGGTGGGCACGGAGAACGCCGCAGTCGTTGATCTTCTTGGCTTGGATTAAAGCACCTTCGACCTTGAAGTCTTCGGAGAGCGCGTAGCCGATGCCCATGTGCAATGAGCCGTACATCTGGCCCTTGAGCTGGGTGGGGTTGAGGACTTTGCCGACGTCGTGGCAGGCGATCATTTTCTTAAGCGCGCCGTCGTCGTCGAGGATGGCGACCTGTGTGGCGAAGCCGTAGGTAAGGTGGGTCTTGGGTCCGCCGGGCTTGTCCATGTCGGTGCCCAGCTTGCTGGTGTAGTCGCATCGCCACTCGCCTTGGAAGACCTGGCCGACGAGGTCTTTGAGTTGCTTGCCCTGATCGAGTGCGTCTTTGAGAGATTTACCTGCGGCGGCGATGGCGTTGCCTGCGAGGACTGTGGCGCGGCTGGCGGTGGTCTGGCCGCAGTCGAGCATTAAAGTAGTGTCAGTTTGGCATTCGAATAATTCCGGGGGCAGGCCGGTGGCTTCGTGTGCGAATTGGATGCAGAGGGTGAACATGCCCTGGCCCATCTCTGTGAAGCCGGTGCGGATGCGGAGTGTGTTTTCATCTTCGATGGTGATGGCGGCGCGTCCGATGTCGGGCATGCCGTTGCCCAGGCCGACGTTCTTGATGCCGCAGGCGATGCCGGCGTACTTGGCGTTTTTGTATTGATCCTTGACGGCTTCGAGTGTGCGACGCAGGCCGAACGCTTTATCCAGGATCTGGCCGGTGGCGAAGGTGTCGCCGAGTTCGAGGATATTACGGTCGCGGATGTCGTAGCCGTCGATCCCGCACTTTTCTGCGAGGCGGTCGAGCAGGCCCTCAATAGCGAACGCGGCCTGGTTAGCGCCGAAGCCACGCATCGCGCCGCAGGGGGGGTTGTTGGTGTAGACGGCCTTGGTGTGCATGTCGATATTCGGCACACGGTACGGCCCGGTGCAGTGACCGCCGGCCCGTTCGAGGACTTTCGCGCCGACGGAGGCATACGCGCCTTTGTCGCCGATGATGTTGGCCTTGACAGCCATGATGTGACCCTCGGCATCGCAGCCGATCTTGTAGGTCAGTGTGATCGGGTGACGCTTGACGTGGATGCGGAAACTCTCGGGGCGTGTCAGTGTGATCTTGATGGGTTTGCCGGTGAGGTAAGCCAGCAAGGAGGTCTGACCCTGAACGGACATGTCTTCCTTGCCGCCAAACGCCCCACCGTTGCTGACCAGTTCGACCTCGACTTGATCCTGCTCGACGCCCAAGACCGATGCGATCTGTCGGCGGTCGTCGAAGACGCCCTGGCCTTGGGTGTAAACTTTCAGGGTCCGGCCGGCATCGGTGTTAGACGGGACAGCGATGCAGGATTCAGGCTCTAGGAACATGTGCTCGATGTGCTGGGTTTTGTAGGTGTCTTCGATGACGTGGGCGCATTGGGCGAAGGCGGCTTGGGCGTCACCTTTTTTCAGGCTCGACTCGTTCAGGAGGTTGGTGCCACGCTCGGGATGGACCAGCGGTGAGCCTGGCTTAAGCGCTTCTTCGGGATCGGTGACGGGTTCTTTGACGATGTATTCGATATCGAGGAGTTCTGCGGCTCGGCGAGCGAGTTGCTGGGTGTCGGCGACGACGGCGGCGATGACGTCGCCTGTGCAACGGGTGTCTTGGCCGGGTGCGACGAAGACGGGCCAGTCTTTGACGATCAGGCCGACGTAGATTTCGCCGGGGACGTCTTTGGCGGTGACGACTTTGTGAACGCCTTCGAGTTCAAGGGCCTTGGTGGCATCGACATTGACGACGGTGGCGCGGGGGTGGTCTGCAAGGCGTAGCGCGCCGTAGAGCATGCCGGGGAAGGTCATGTCATCGACGTATTTGCGGTCGCCCAGGACGGCATCGTGGCCGGAGTAGCGTGGGAGGCTGGTGCCAACTCTGCCGGAGCCGTCGTCGTCGGTGAGCTTGGGCTGGGGTTGGCCTGCACGGACCTTGCTGTAGAGTTCGATGCTGTCGATGACCTGCTTGTACCCGGTGCATCGGCAGAGGTGCGGGCGGACGGCCTTGGTGATCTCGTCACGGCTGGGAGTCGGGTTGCTGTTGCAAAGCCCGACGCCGCGCATGGCGAAGCCTGGGATGCAGAAGCCACACTGGACGCCGCCGCATTGCACGAAGCTCTCGGAGATCTGCTTGCGGTGTTCTTCGTCCAGGCCTTCGAGGGTGGTGACGGATTTACCCTCAACCCGGCTGGGCTTCATGGTGCAGGACATCATGGGCTTGCCGTCGACGAGGACAGTACAGCAGCCGCACTGGGCCTGAGGCTGGCAGCCGTTCTTGGGGGAGGTGATCCCCAGATTGTCGCGCAGGACATCCAAGAGGGTCAGGCCGTCGTCGGTGAGGTCAACCGAGACCGGCTTGCCGTTGACGGTGCATTTGAGGGTCGTAGTCGTAGTGGACATAGATGATAAGGTGCTCATAGCTGTTGGCCTCCGCGCGGCTTAAGTGCCTGCGATCCCGGTTTTGACTCAAATACCGGTGGCCAACTCATGCCCGGCTTAGCCGGACTATCCTTCCACCAATCGTCATTGTCCCCTGTAGAGCCTAAATCACCAAGGGGAAACTTTGAGAATATTTCGCTTTGTGACATCGGCGTTGTCGTGTATAAAGACTGTTCTATGCCCAAACCCTCCAGATTCGTTATTCAAGCCGAAAAATATAAACCTAAAATGATCCGCTTCCTGCGGGACATGATCGCGCTCCCCTCGGAGTCGGCCGAGGAGGGCAAGGTGATCGCGCGGATCAAGAAGGAGATGAAGGACACGGGGGCCTTCGACAAGATATGGTCCGATAAAATGGGGAACCTCTTCGGCCAGATCGGCAAGCCCGGCAAAGGTAAGAAGCTGATCGCCATCGATGCCCACGTCGATACCGTCGGCGTCGGGGATCGCTCGGAGTGGAAACACGACCCCTATAAGGGCAAGGTCGCGGATGGCAAGGTCTGGGGCCGGGGTGCCGGGGACCAGGAAGGCGCTATTCCTGCGATGGTCTATGCCGGGAAGATCATGCGTGATCTGAAGCTGGACCTGAACGAATATTATGTGCTGGTGGTCTTCACCGTGATGGAAGAGGACTGCGACGGGCTGTGCTGGCAGTACATCGTCAACGAAGACAAGATCCGCCCCGATGCGGTGGTGGTGACGGACTCGACCAACTGCTGGATCCTGCGTGGCCATCGCGGTCGGATGGAGATCGGCGTGACCGCCAAGGGTAAATCCTGCCACGGCTCGATGCCCGAAAAAGGCGATAACGCCATCTACAAGATCGCCAAGATCACCAACGAGATCGAGAAGCTCCACAAGCGGCTCAAAGGTGACAAGTTCCTGGGCAAAGGCACGATCACAGTCAGCTATGTGGACTGCAAGACGCCGAGCATGTGTGCGGTGCCCGGCGAGGCGTTTATCCACCTGGACCGTCGACTGACGGTTGGGGATACCAAGGCATCTGCCGTCCGTGAAGTCAAGGACGCGGTGAAGCGGGCCGGGGTCAAGGCCAAGGTCGAGGTACTTCGCTACGCTCGGCCCAGCTACACGGGCTTGACCTACGAAACAGAAAAATACTTCCCTACCTGGTGCGAGCCGGAAGATGCCCTGCAGGTTCAGGCGGCAATCAAGGCCCACCGGGATGTGTTGGGCACAGCTCCGACGCTGCACCGCTGGACGTTCAGCACCAACGGCGTATCGATCGCTGGGATGTTCGGGATCCCCTGCGTGGGGTTCGGGCCTGCCCCGGAGAACGTCGCCCATACGGTTAATGACTCTGTCCCCATCGACCACATGGTCAAGTGCGCCGCGTTCTACGCCGGGTTCGGCGAAGCGTACTGCGACCTGGCGGCTAAACGACCCAATAAGACCAAGATGAATGTCAAACGAAGGAAAGGTTAAGTAAGAGATGACGACGAGCCTCAAAGGAAGAGATTACATCGAGACCCAGGACCTGAGCCTGGCCGAATTAGACCTGCTATTGGAAACCTCGGACGAGCTGAAAGCCAAGTTCCACCGCGGTGAGCCGACGGTCGTACTAAAGAATCAGACCGCGTACCTGCTGTTTTTTGATAAGTCGACCCGGACACGCAACGCCTTCGAGGCGGGGATGACCCAGCTCGGCGGGCACGCGCACTTTCTGGATGCGGATGTCACCCAGATCAGCCACGGCGAAACCCCGTCCGACACCGGCAAGATCCTCGCCGCCATGGGCCACGGGATCTGCGTCCGCCACGACCTGGTCCTGGATGAAGGCAACAAGTACATGCGTGAGATGGCGGCGGCGACAAACGTCCCGATCATCAACATGCAGTGCGACGTTGACCACCCGACCCAGACGCTTGCCGACATCATGACGATCCGCGAGCACTTCGGGAAAGACAACGTCAAGGGACTGAAGATCGCTGTCACCTGGGCGTTCGCGCCTTCGTACGCTAAGCCGTTGAGCGTGCCACAGGGGTTGATCACGTTGATGACACGGTTCGGCATGCACGTTTCGCTTGCACATCCTAAGGGCTACAACCTGATCGAACGCACAGTCGAGTCTGCCAAGTCCAACGCCAAAGAGTCCGGCGGCACTTTCGAGATCGTCGACGACATGGATGCGGCGTTCGAGAACGCGGACATCGTCTATCCCAAGAGCTGGGGTGTCTACGACCTGATGCTCGAACGTCAGAACGCCACGACCAAGGCCGAGATCGACGCCAACCAGCAAGCCTGCCTGGAAATGAACCACAAGCACAAGGACTGGATCTGCGACGAACGCCGCATGGGCCTGGCGAAGAAGTCGGCTGTGTATATGCACTGCCTCCCTGCCGACCGCGATGCGGAAGTGACCGACGCCGTGATCGACGGCCCGCAGTCGATCGTGTTCCAGGAAGCCGAGAACCGCCTGCACACCGCCAAGGCAATCATGGCCTGCACGATGCGCGAACGGCCGTTCTAAGAACGGAGAGTTTTACCGCCGAGAGCGCAGAGAAAAGACGAAGAGTTATCCGCAGATTTCGCAGATGACACAGATTAAGAAGCTCGATCCACGCCTTTGTATTCATCTGCGCAATCTGCGTAATCTGTGGACACTTCTTTCGCCTGTCTTTATCAGCGTTTATCAGCGTTCATCACTGTTTCATTCCAACTTTGACCTTGTTCTATGACTAACACCCAACCAACCGTCATCGCTCTGGGGGGCAACGCGATCAGTGTGCCCGGCGAGCAGGGGAACATCCCCCAGCAGTTTGCGCACATGTCCGATACCGCGCGGTACCTGACCGGCGCGATGGCGGATGGCCGAAACATCGTGATCACCCACGGCAACGGGCCACAAGTCGGGAACGTGCTGCGCCGGGTTGAGTTGGCGTCCTCGGAGATGTATCCGCTGCCGCTTGAGGTCTGTGTGGCCGACACACAGGCGGGGATGGGCTACATGATCGGCCAGTGCATGATCAACGCGCTGAAGAAGCGCGGGATCGAAACCGACGTCACGACGCTGGTGACCAATGTGCTTGTCGATCGTGATGACGCCGCGTTTAAGAGGCCAACCAAGCCGATCGGGTCGCAGATGCCCAAGGCGCAGGCCGAGGGCCATCGGGACAAGGATGGCTGGGCGATCGTGGAAGTCGCGGACGGCATCTACCGCCGGATCGTCCCGTCGCCGATTCCTCAAGAGATCATCGAACTAAACACGATCCGTCGGCTTGTCGAGGATGGCGAACTGGTCATCTGCTGCGGCGGTGGCGGCGTCCCCGTAACCCGCGATGAACACGGCATGCTCCGTGGTGCCGCGGCTGTAATCGACAAAGACCGCACCTCCGCCCTGCTCGCCCGAAAACTCAATGCCCAAACCCTCGTCATCCTCACCGCCGTCGAACAAGTCTGCCTGAACTTCGGCAAGCCCGACCAGAAGGCGTTGGACACACTGACCATCGCCGAAGCAAAAACATATCTAAAAGAAGGCCACTTCGCCGAAGGCTCGATGGGGCCGAAGATCGAGGCGGCGGTGGATTTTGTTGAGGGTTCAGATAATCCTGATGCGGTGGCGATCATCGCAGAACTACCACAACTGACCGCCGCACTGGAAGGCAAGAGTGGGACGCGGATCATCAATTCAATAATGTAGCTTCACTACGGACTTGCTTGGTATCATAAAGCCATGCCTGATCTTACTGAATCATGCTGGCTCAATATACAGCGACAAATGCGTTCTATATCTGGTTTGCCGGATTGGATGTCTGCTGTCCTATCTTGTCCATATAAAGACTTGGCTGGAAGTTATGAAGTAAAATTACATGCTGGTGAACTCGCATCATTACACATACCGCCTGATATTAAATTTTCTGTAGAGCTAATTACCGTCACAAAATCATATCTCGATTGGCTGAATGAACAGATACAACTTGCCGCCCGTGGGCCAGATTGGAATATCATTCTAATAAAACGCCACAAAGAACTTGCGGAGTATGTGGGCATTGAGGTTATACGTGTATGGATTACGCGTAACAGAGATGTGGTGAGTATGTGGACGCCTACAAACATAGATGCAGATATGTTTCACCATGAATTGCATTTAGCTTAACTATTAGTCACACGGAATCTCACCCATCCGTTGATGCAGCGCCCGCGACACTTCCACGCACTGCGACCGGATAGCTACTTCATCGCAACTCACCACCGCCCCACTTCTTAGTTTCCAGTCGCCGCCGATCATGACGTCGGAGACGAACTCGGGGCCCATGGCGTAGATCATGTGGCCGGCGAGGTTGTCGGCGGTCAGGGGGGTGGCGGGGATGTAGTGGGTCAGGACCAGATCGGCTTCGGCGCCGGGTTCCAGGAGGCCGAGCTTGACGCCCAAAGCTCTGGAGGCGAAGCGGGCGGACTCGCCGATCATGTTAAGTGGTCGGCCAAACGGTAGCGGGATGTCGCCGTCGTGGCTCTTGAATTGGGCGGTGCGGGCTTCGCGCCAGATGTCGGCACCGATGCCGTCGGTTCCCAGCATCGGGGGTCTGCTGAATCGGGCGACGGGTGCGTAGCCGACGGCGTTGTTCATGTTCGAGTTTGTGTTGTGCGCCATCGTGATCGTGTCACGCTGGTTGACGGTGTCGATGTCGGCATCGGAGAGGTGTGTGCCGTGGGCGAAGATTGTGTTGGGGATGTCCAGCAGGCCGTGCTTGGCGAAACGATCGAATAGCCCGCTGCCGTAGCCGGCTTGGGTCATGGCTTCGTCGCAGGGGTCTTCGGCGACGTGGATGTGGACGCCGACGCCCAACTCCTTAGCGAGGCTCGCGCAGCCAGCGAGTGAGTCTTCGTTGAGGGTGAAGCTGGCGTGAGCGCCGACCATGCCGGCGAATCGGCCGTTGTTGCGTTTCTGGCAGAGGATGACGAAGCGTTCGTTTTCGTCGAGGCCTCTTCGTGCTTCGTTGGGGTGGTTGCGGTCGGTGGTTTCGTAACAGAGGACGGCCCGGCAGCCGGCCTGGGCGATGCCGCCTTCCAACTCCGAGAGGCTGCCCTCGATCGCGTTTGGGCTTGCGTGGTGGTCGATCAGTGTGGTGGTGCCACAGCGTAGCGCGGCGAGCGCACCGACGACACCGCTTGCACGGATGCTCTGGACATCGTGTGCCCGGTCCAGCCGCCACCAGACATATTTGAGGATCTCGTGGAAGTTGGTCGGGGTCTTGGGTGCGGCGGGCATGCCGGCGGCTAAGACGGAGTAGAGGTGTGTGTGGCCGTTGACCAGGCCGGGCATCAGGACCGCACCTCGGCAGTCGACGATGTCATCGCCCTCTTCGGGTGTGACGGAACCGACGGCGACGATCTTCCCGTCGGAGACGTGCAGGTTGCCTTGCTCGACCATCGGGGGGTCGAGTTGGACGAGTGTGGCGTTAGTGAAGAGGGTTCCCATGGTTTTGTCTCTGATACCCCACGGTTAGAAACCGTGGGCTTCTGGTAGTTGATTGTCTATCACAGGAGGTCTAGCACGCCGGTCTGTTCGTTGAACGATTCGATCTGCTTGTCCCACTGATCGACCTGGGCGAACGTCTTGGTCCAGAAGTCGGGGTCCCAGAGTTCGTTGAGTTCGTCGATGGTTCGGCCTTGCTGTTCGACCCAGGTGAAGTACTTGAAGTTGTGCAA
>JAJRRS010000024.1 GCA_024279275.1 Planctomycetota bacterium
CCTGCTGGCTTACGACCGGATCGAAACCGAACATTTCTTGATCCGTTACAAGCCCGGGATCGACGAGGCGCTGGCGCGTGACATGCCCGGCAAACTCGAAGCGATCTACCGCGACATCACCGCCGCGTTTGACCACAAGCCGCAGCGCATCACCCGGATCGACCTGATGCCGGACGAGCAACACTTTGCGGTGCGCATCACCGGGATGCCCGAGATATGGACCATCGCCGCGGCGACCGGCGACGCGATCGCGATGACCCCGCCACGCGAAGGAGCTGGCCAGCACGGCGGGTACGACTGGCCCAACGTCGTCCGCCACGAGTTCGTCCACACCGTCACGCTGGACCAGACGCGCAACCGCGTCCCCCACTGGTTCACCGAGGCCTGCGCCGTTTCGCAGGAAACCTCCGGGCGTTCATACGACACCTGCCGCCTGCTGGCTGAGGCGTTGCAGAAAGATAAATTGTTCCCGCTGGACCAGATCAACTGGGGCTTTATTCGGCCAAAAACCCCCGCCGATCGACCACTGGCGTACGCGCAGTCCGACTGGATGCTCGAATACATCGCGGTGCGCTTCGGGCACCAGGCGATCGTGGATATGCTTGGTCTCTACCGCGACGGCGTGCCCGACACCGAGGCGCTTGAACAAGTCATCGGCGAAACCGCCGAGGCATTTATGTCGGGATTCAAGGCCTGGGCGGGCGACGAAGTCAACCGCTGGGGGTTGGCACAGGCCACACGATCCGATCGGCTTGAGGAAGTGCTCGCTCACAAAGGCAAACCTGTAGACGACGAAGAGTTGGAAATACTAAGGTCTGAAACCCCCCGCGACCCCGATCTTTTAAGACTGCTGGCCCGACGCGCGATGAATGGGCCGGACGCACAGGCGGCCCGGCGTGCGGTGCTGCGTTACGCGGACAGCCGACCGGTCGATCCCTGGCCGCACCGGGCACTGGTCGAACTGGCGGTCGCTCAAGGGCAAGTAAGCGAAGCGCTCGGCTCACTTGAATACCTGGATCAAACAGAATCCTCATCCGGGCACTGGGCGGCCCAACTCGCCAAGGCGTACCGCCAAACCGGGAAATACACCCAGGCGTTAAGTGCGATCGAGCGGGCACTTGATCGCGAGCCTTACAACGCAAGCTACCGCGAACTCGCTGCAGCCATCGCGTTACAAACAAACGACACTGAACGCGCCCTGCATCACATCTACGCAACCGGGGTCATCGAACCAACGCGAGCGATCCATCAGACCCGGCTCGCGGCGCTGTATCAGAAGATGGGCCGACCCAACGACGCGGACTCGGCGGCACGCAAAGCAATGCAACTGGATGCAAATGCCCCGGTGCAGCAGTTTCTGAAAGACTCGCCGTAAATTTACAGCTTGCTGAAAAAGTCTTCAGTCTTCATCGTCATCCCCAAACAGACGCTTCTTAGCAAGCTGCCCGGCTTGGGATTGCGTTCGTTTGGCGATCAAGGCCTCAGCCAACTCGGCGTCGGGGGGGTAGGTGATTTTCAGGTTGGTGGTTTCGCCTTGCACGACATGCACCGGCTCGCCCAGCGCTTCGATCAGTTGGGCATCGTCGGTGATGTTGGCGGGGTCCAGTTTCCCCGCGGCGATCTGCTGATAGGCTCGACGGATCAAGCTAACCTCAAAGACCTGCGGGGTCTGCACCGCGACCAGGTCACGACGGCTGACGGTCTGAACCACACGCCGGGCGGGGACCGTGTCTTTCCCTGCTGAGCCTAGGATCGCGTCAAGGGGATCGGCGGCGTCCTGCACGACATCATTTTCTTCGACACGTTTAAGCGTGGACCCGACATCACAACCCGGAATCACAGCATCAAAACGTGTGGCTGCGGAAAAAACGCGGTCGATCAGCGCATCGCTTGTCAACGGTCGGGCGGCGTCGTGGACGGCGATGTGGGTGGCGTCGTTGTCAACGGCATCCAAGGCCTTAGCCACGGTCTGCCAACGCTCGGTTTCACCGCCAGCGATTAAAGTCACACCCATGAATCCCAGCTTGTCGCCCCACCTAAACTGAAAGTCTTCCAGTACGCCCGGCGCAACCGCGAGAACCACACGCCCCACATCCCGACGTCTAAGAAACAACTGAACCGCGTGCATAAACACAGGCTTACCACCGAGGTCCAATTCAATCTTACTGGGTATATCTTCGAGAGAATCCCCCGACACACCCGCAGCGAACCGCGTGCCGGACCCGGCGGCGGGGAGGATGACCGATACGTTCATGTGCTCCATAGGACGACCTGCCGAACTCGGCTCAGCGGATGATGATCGCGTTGGGCATGAGGGTGAGTACAGGCTCATCTTGAAGCAGCAACAACCCCTGCATCGTAGCGCTGATGGTGGACCATGTCTGGTTGCCCAACACGCGCTTGGCGGTTTGTATCCAAGGCGAACCCGTCGCTGCTGCGACCGATACGTTGGGTGCCCGCGTGCCGCCGAACATGTTGTTGAGGAAACTCTGTAACGACATGGCGCGGGGGAGGTGGACGACGTCGTAGCTGCCCTCTTCCATGCCCAGTTCGTAGGTCATGTCCGTCATCGCCTGCGCGACTCCGCCGAGCTTATCCGCCATCCCGTTTTCGACGGCCTGGCGACCGGTGAACAGCCTGCCCTCGGCGACCGAGCCGACGTCCGGCAGACGTGTGCCACGGCCGATCGTCACACGCTGAATAAACTGGTCGTAGACCTGCTCCATGGATTGTCGCACGGCTGCGCGTTGGTCCGGTGTGAACGGCTCGACGCTGTTGAAGATGTCACCCATCGGGCCTCGGCTTCGACGGTGGATCTTAATCCCCGCCCATTCGTACAGCCCGCCCATGACGATCTTCCCGCCGACTACGCCGATCGATCCGACGATCGAGCTGGGGCTTAAGTAGACCTCGTCCCCGGCACTGGCGATGTAGTACCCGCCGCTTGCCGCCATCGAACCGATGGAGATGAACACGGGCTTCTGCTCGCCTAAGTCACGGACCGCCTGCCAGATAATTTCGCTTGCCAGGGCGGAGCCGCCGGGTGAATTGATCCGCAGGATCACGCCCTTGATGTTCTCGTCGTCGCGTACATCACTGAGCACATCCACCAGCGTCCTGCTACCGATCGATTCGGTGTCGAACAGCCCCTGGCCGTGCGATGATTTGCCGGAGTGGATAGCGCCCGAGGCGTGGACGACCGCGATCGTCGGGCGGTAGGTCCGTGTGTCCTGTTCCTTGAACAGCAGGCTGAACAGCATCATCGGGTTGTTGATATTGACCGACGCCTCGCCGAAGCCCATCGATTTGTCCCAGTGGAAATTATCGCCGAACTCGACCTCGGTAATATCGATCAGGTCGCGGTCGGTCAGGCGATCGATGACACGCCTTTTTAGATAATCCGTGTCCTGCATGATCCAGCTATCACGCATCAAACCCTCGACCTCGCTTTGGGTCAGGCCCCGCCCTTCGGCGATCTGGCCGGTGATCTGGCTGTACAGGTCGTCCAGCAGCGCATCGAAGTTCTGGCTCCACGCCTCGCTGGGTCCGGTACGCATCAAGGCTTCGGACGCACCTTTATATTTGCCGACCTGGATGAAGTCCGCCTTGGCGCCGATCTTCTCAAGCAGCCCCGCCAGGTACATCTCCTCGACCGACACGCCGGAGATCCGCACCTCGCCCTTGTGCTGCAGCAGGATCAAGTCTGCTGCGCACGCCAGGACGTAATCCATTGTGTCGTAGGCCTCGGCGTAGGTCATCACGACCTTGCCCGCGGCCCGGACCTCAGCGATCTTCTCCGCGATCGACAACACCTGTGAAAGCCGCAACGCCGGCTGATCCATAAAGATCACCACGCCCAGATACTCTTCATGCTCCGCGACATAGTCGAGTTGGCCAAGCACATCGCCCAACGATGGACCCGCTTCCTCGGACGATACCCAGGCGAACGGGACAGGCCCTTCGCGCAGTGTGTCAGACAACTCAAGCCAGCCGACCACGGGTGTGACCTCAGTTTCTTCTTCCTCGATGACTTCTTCGGCAACCGCTTGCGTTTTCGTTTCCGTTTCAGCCTCGGCCTGGGCATCCGCCTCGGTTGTTATCTCGGCTTCACCAGCTTCACCAGCCTCTTCGGCTTCACCGGTCTCCTTGGATTCACCGGTCACATCCGCTTGCGTCGCATTAACCTGCGCCTCGTCGGCAGCCTGGTCCACCTCGGCGATCGCCGGCTGGATCATGCAGACCAAAACAGCCATCACAAGCAGTCTCGATAACCAAATCACTGATGTCTGAAATGCGTTGTTCATTAATCTACTCCCGGGGAGGGAAAACGGGCCTGTGGCTAATCGCCTTGATAGGTAAGGATACGCCTTCTGAGCATCCCTGTCCTGACACTTCACACATTCAGCCCCCACTCCCGATGGATCTCGCCCGCCAACCCGGTAGGCTGAGACTGACAAAGCCCCGGCTGAAGTCCAAGGGTGCGGGCATCTCGACAAAGAAGCGTCGCAGAGGCACCCATTTTCTTGATTTAGAACGATTTTGAGAGCGAGTTGGACACCCCTAACCACTTATCGGACCTGATTTTGGTGTGGATTCAGAAAATATGGTGTTTTTTTCAAGCTACGGCTTGTGGACCTTGGACATCAAGCGGTATTATCGGTATAATGTGCCCATGTAGTTTTCAGGTCTAGTCGGTCATGTAACATGAGTTCTTTGCCGGGCTAATAGAAATTTGGGGCCTAAGACCCGGCCGATTTCGAGAGACAATGAACTGCTGGCACGGAGGTTGTGAGATACCAACCATCGTAAACGCAGCCCCAACTCTCGTGTGTTGACGGCTTCAATAGAGATCGGGTGGTAATACCGGCAAGACATAACGCCGGCCAGAAGTAAGGATGTTTATCATGAAATCAATCATCACCGCAATCGCAGCCGGGACCGTACTGACCTTGGTCAGCAACGCTTCGGCACTGACCCTGGCCGGCGACGTCAACATGATCTTCCCCCCCGCCAGCGTGCAGGCGAACGACCGCACCAATAACCGCCGGGCGCTGCTCTTCACCGAACAGGCCAACACCACGCTGGCCAGCGACATGAATGTCGAAGCCTACCTCCCCGGCGTGTACAACGGCGGCTCCGCTGTCAGCCGTACCCTCGCCGCCGGCCGCACCGTGTCCAGCTACTTCCTCCACGCAGACATCGACGACGACGCCGCCACACCCACACGGATGTCCGGCAGCATCACATTCAACGACAAGATCCTCGGCGTGATCTTCGGCAACTTCAACGCCAGCAACGCTCTGGTCGGAGCCGCAGGCACCAGCTACGAAACTCAGGCCGGCCACGGCGTGGACTTTGTCGATCCCAACGGCGACAGCTTCCGCATCAGCAACAACCGCATGCGGCTTGACTTCGACTTCTACGTCAGCGGCATCACCGACCAGATCCGCATCATCACCGCTGGCAACGCCCCACTGCAAGTCACCGAGAACCCGATCCCCGAACCCGTAACCCCCGCCCTCCTGGCGATGGGCCTGGGCAGCCTGGCCATGCGTCGCCGACGCACCGCCTGATCGGTCAAGCCTGACACAAAAACATCCACACTTCGACGACCCGCAGCTAATACTGCGGGTTGTTTTTTATAAAACTCTGTAGAGACACCTATCCAACTCAAAGTCGCCAGACCGCCACTTCCACGACCTGAAATAGACATGACAAAACACTACTGTCCCAACGTTTGAGCCGTGATTTCGTATAAGTGTTGCCAAGCGAATGATCTGCAAGAGAAGATGACCTGCATCAACTTGAACTTGCTGCGACCATCGGGCCTTTCCTTGAATACAGGAGAGGCTCATGTAC
>JAJRRS010000025.1 GCA_024279275.1 Planctomycetota bacterium
CAACAGCGGATCATTGGGCACGCGCTTCTGCACCACCTCGTCATAGTGAAAGCCCAAGGCATTCGTGTAGTTATCCATCCCGACGAACACCGCAGGATTAAGCACGTCGTAACGGCTGAAGCTGATAATCAAAGAAAAAACGATCGGCCCAGCACCCAACACGATAAATCCGATCAGCCAAGGCGATGCACAGATATAACCATCCAACCACCCGCGATGCGTCAGGCCTTGCTTGCGGGTCTTGTACTCCTGATACCCGATGATCCCGACAAAAAACACAATCACGCACGCAACATAACCCGCGATCAGTTTCATCCAAGGCACCACCGGCCCGGTCGGCGGATTCAAGAACCTGTCCAACGCGACATCCGCGCGTCGCTTCCCATAGTTCAACGCCTCATACGGCATCTGCACATGACGTATAGCTGATTCCATCGCGCGGATATGCTCGCTCCACAGCATCTGACCGATCGGAGTAACCGGCCGATACTTGCTGGTCGGCAACAGATCGACAAACACCCGATGCGCACGGCGCATGTCCTGCGACACCGCGGGATTATTCTCCACGTATTCCTGTTGCAGCCAACTCATCACCCGGCGATCAGGATGCGAATACGGGAAATACGTCTGCCCCTGCGCCCTGGCCAGCGAGGCATCGAACTGGGTCATCAGGCGGTTGGCTTCCGCCGAGGACATCCACCGCAGAAGATCCCACGCCGCCTGTTTGTTTCTTGCAGAGGAAGGGACCGCATACGACCAGCCGCCCATCCAACCAACCGGCGCGTGGCCGGCATCAAGACGCTTCTTAGGGATCGGGGCACCGACCGCGCCGAACGACAGATCAGGCGCGTAGGCACTGATAAGTTTTAGATACCCGTCGCTGTCCATCCGCATCGACACCTTCCCGATCAGGAAGGGGTCCATCGGCCCGCTGCTGATGTTGGCGGTAAACGCCTGGGCAACCTTGACCCCACCGATCGCATCGTACGCGTCGGTCATAAACTGTAGCGCCTCGACCACCTCCGGGCTGTCCAACTGGCACTGCGAACCGTCGTCGCTCATAAATTGTGCGCCGTTGAGCCAGCCGAACATGTACAGCCAACTGTTAGCAAATAGCGGTATGAATCCCACGGTTTTAATCGCACCGGTTTCCGGGTCGTAATAGGTCAACCTGGCGGAGTAGCTGTCCTGATCGAAAATCTTGACCTCGCAAGACCCGCCGGTGAATGTCCCGGGGATCGCGCTGAAAGTAGACGCTTGCTCGAAGCGCATGTCGATGCGCACAGAATCGTTCGACAGCACCTCCTTGATACGACCGCGAAATACCTCACCGCCCCGGACCAGCGAGATCACATCCCCCGGCCTGACCCCCGGCACGTCCCCCGCCCCAACACCGTGCCCGGTCACATCAATCGGGCTGTCCTGCGGCACGTCTTCGTTAACCGCCGAGCGCCGAGTCCAGGATTTAAGCTGAACCACACCCTCGGCGGTCACTTCGCCGTCGGCGTGAACCAGCTTGCCACAGAGTTGCTCCCACGTTCTGGGGGGCTTGGCGTCATTAACCTTCGCCTCACCAGCCACGACCTGTGGATCGTCGGCTGAATAAACAAACCCCGCGCGGATCAGCGCATCGCGGTTGTAATAAAGCCCTCGGGTATCAACGCTGATGGGGATCGCGTAGACCTTGTCTTTATAGATGCCCTCTTCCCACGGCGGGCGGTAGAAGTTCTCCGGCCTAATCCCGTCATCACGGCTCTTGTCCGCTTCGACGAACGGAGTCAGGTCCTCAAACGCGCCCCGGCTGGCCCATTCAACCACGGCAAACCGATCGAACTGAATAAGATCCGGCGGCGCACCACCGGCAACCCCCAATAAAAACCGCGTAGGATCGCTGGTCGCGTCACGGACCGACGCCGCACCCATCAATACTTTGTACTGGGGATTTCTCCGCTCGAACTCTTCGACCGCGACACGGACCGCGTCGCCCGCCTCAACCGGGGTCCACAAAAGTATCTCCGTCACACCCGCCGCACGCTCCTCCTGGCCGATACGCGGGTACAACACATACGCAGCCAACAACGCCAGCACCGCAGTTATCAGGATGCGATGGGGACCGACATAGTCACGGAAGAAACGGCTCATGCTGATCGAAGTCCACTGTCGACGGGTATTCGCCGCCGCCCATGATCAAAAAGATTGCTGCGCGTCCCGCGCAACGGATGGATGAGAACAATCTCAACAACGCCTGACATAACACAGGCGTTAATATCATAACCGGCAGGCCTCGCCCATCACGTCGTGACCGTCTGCATATCCATGTAAGCCAGAAGCTCTTGCATATCGAACGTCGCAAACCCCGTAAGGCTGTCTGACATCGCGTACGGCATCACCAACTTTTCCTGATGGATCAACGCCCCGCAAGTATAGACGACGTTAGGCACATACCCTTCACGCTCGGCCTCGGTCGGCACAAGGATAGGCTCGCGGGTTCGACCAATGACCCGGCCGGGGTTTTCCAGGTCCAGCAACAAAGCACCGATACAGTACTGCCGCATAGGCCCGACGCCGTGGGTCAGCAACAGCCAGCCGCTCTCGGTCTCGATGGGCGATCCACAGTTGCCGATCTGCACCGACTCCCAAGGGCCTACGGGCTTCTGGAGTAGTTCAGATTCGTTCCAGATATGCGGGTTGTCCGACCGCATCAGGTAAAGACTCTCGCCGTCGATCCGCGACACCATCATGTATTGGCCATCAATCTTACGCGGGAACAGCGCCATCCCCTTGTTGCGGGCATACTTGCCCGTAAGCGTCATGATGCGAAAACTTCGGAAGTCCGTCGTCTCAAACATCTGAGGCAGGATGTTGAACCCATCATAGGCGGTATAGGTTCCGTAATACGTCACACGCCCGTCATCCTCGGCGAAGCGAACCATCCGCACGTCTTCCATCCCCCCGCTCTCGCTTTCCGCCATCGGGAAGATCACCATGTTACCCGGCGTAACATCATCATCGAAGCTCAGCTCGTAATTCGCCTGCGCCAGGTGTCGCACATGTCTCACCGCCGACTTCATCGCGGGACATTCCTGGTGCAACGCTAGCAGGTCTTCAACCGAACGCTCCAGATCAGCCATCGTGAAGTGGTCATCCAGTTGGCCGACGATGCAATCGATCTCGTGGCTATGACACCCCATCTCGATCAACTTCAACAGGAACAGCTTCT
This sequence comes from Planctomycetota bacterium, assembly GCA_024279275.1. Taxonomy (GTDB): domain Bacteria; phylum Planctomycetota; class Phycisphaerae; order Phycisphaerales; family Phycisphaeraceae; genus JAJRRS01. The sequence continues at coordinate 3,221 of JAJRRS010000025.1, forward strand.
TGCCATACAAATGCTCCGGGTTGATCTTCCCCGTACTCGGCGAGTTGTCAGCCTGCTCAATATTAATTTCCCCGTCATTGCCCAGGACGCCCTGCCTAAACACGATCGAGGAGATGTGCCCCTCGCCAGTCGCGCGCAGGCTCATGAGTACCTTGACGTCCCCATTCACCAGGCCGGACTGGTCGGGGTGCAGCACGATCGAGGGGTTAAACAACGCCGCCGATTCGATCGAGTATTCCTTCGTGAAGTGCGCGCCAATCAGAAGCTCACGGTTCTCGGTTAACGCCTCCCCGGGATCGATATATTGCGAGACTTTCTCAAAGTGCTCACGCAAGACGGTCTTGATGCAGTTATGCCGGGAGCCGAAACGATCCATAACCCTGCCCAGTCCGTCATCTATCTCTTCCTCGGGAAGTGACATCACCCGACCGATGACCGATCGTATCCGATCGCCATGCACCAGGTCCATGTACATCGAAATGACCCGCTTGTGGTTTGACCGAAATACATCCGAACCCCGGTTCACTTTGATTTCAACAACTCGCATAAACCAATCCTTACAAATTCAACCGTATCTATCCACCCGCCGGGTGGAAGCAATCCGCTGCGTTCATCAGCCTCAAGAGGCTGTCACTATCGACCCGAACAATCGCGAAACTCCGGGGCGTCCTACCCCCGATCAATCGTCCCGATAATCAATCACCACGCCGTCAACCAGCGTCTTGTTTCGTTCCCGAGTAACATCTCCCCCAGCAGGCGTCAGCACAACGACGACCGCACCGTCCGCGGGGATTAATAACGTCACACTGCCGACCACGCCCCGATGCACAAATCGGTTCGCCACACAGTCATACACATCTACCGCCTCGTCACCGACGTCGATCCGGACTTCCTTTTCAACCTCATACGGATTGAAGTACAGGTAGGTCGGGTACGCCGGGTCACGATAAAAATCCGTCGCCAACAAATCGAGTTGCAGGATCTTCTCATCATCGGTCGAAGAGATGATCGCCCCAAAAACACCCACGAAAGCCGACCCGTACATCCCAAAATCCGTCTCGATCGGCCCCCAGTTCTCCGTCAAGGGATCGCCCGAGGCAAACAATACTTCCTCCGGCCGATCGGCGTGCCATTTATTACGTATCCCCTCGTAAGCGATGAAACTATTGGGATCACCCTTCCAATCCGGGCAGGATTGTCGGGAAGACGGGTGCTCGTTGGCGTAGAACAATCTCGCGGCGTTGGAAGCATTGAGCATCCACTTGCCGATGGACCGGGCGTACCGATCGTCGTACCGCGCCACCGGAACGATCGGCCAAGCAGTCACAAACGTATTCATCGCAAACGCATACCCCCCCGCACCGCGCTCATCCTGACGCCGCGATCCCATCAGGCCGTACACGTCGTTGCCCCCCCACCGCTCAGCGATCATAATCATGTCCTGCCGGGCGATGCTGCGATCGAAGCACCAGTTGATCAGCTTGTCGATGTCGTAATCCCGATCCAGTTCAGCGTTCATCCTCGCCGCGGTGTAAACACCAAACAGCAACTGCACCTCGTAATAAGGATTGGTCGGCCAGTCGTTGAGGAATTGCATGCACCAGTCTGCCGCCTCCAGAAACCGCTGCGCATCCTCATCGCCAGCCGCTAACGCACGCCGATAGGCAACATACTGGATCCACCCAATCGCCCCAGCCGAGCCTGGCTCGCGCCACTTCCCGTTGTCCACGGGTTGCATCGACGTGAAGTTAAACGCGGTGTGATTAAAGTTCGGCTCCCGGCCGTTGTCGGTCAAAACCACACACGCCTCATACCACTTCTGCGCTGTCGCATCGACGATCGCATCCATCTCCCCCACGCCGGGGTACCGTTCAGCGAGGCTGTAAAACATGATGTGCGGGAACGTCTCGTACCAGAAGCTCCCCCCACTACGATCGACCGGCTTATTGAGGATCAGGTCCTCCCCGCTGGCCGTGCAGTAAAACTCTTCACACATCGCAACCCAGTTGTACTCACCCTGGGTCTTGTCAATGCCGATCAGCGTCGCACCCAGCACCGAACCCATCGTCGCGATGGATTCATAAACCCGGGCACCCTCGATCTCATTAAGCGTCCGGTAGTCACCGACATAAGAGCAGATGCCGAACCCCGTGCGGTCCATGTTGATCCGGTTCTCGTCCAGCCAGATCAATGGTAGGTGCTCGCCCTGCGCCTGCAGGTCAAACGCCAACCCGTCGTAGCCCGCCGCAACCGCCTTCCAGTCCCGCATCTTAAACGGCTCCGGCAGTTTCGGCGCAAGCTCGACCCGATCGATCGTGTTCTGTTGCTCCGCAACCGCGGTGATCGACGGCAGCATGGCCGCGATCAAAACAAGCAGTAGAATTTTAACAATCCTCAAAACCATGCAATCAGCCTTTTAGCAATGTACAGCGTGCGTATGCGCGTGACTTAGTTGTAATAGTTCGCATCAATATTATTCCTCCAGTCACTGGTGCCCCACCAGAAAGCGCTGTCGCCTGAGCTGTAGGAAGTGGTGGTCCACAAATTCTCAGGGAACGACGCAGACCCGGAGTCGTCGGAGACGTGGCCATCGAGATACGCCACGTTCTGATAGTCCGGGAAGTTCTCATCGCTGCCTGTCGGATGGCCGACCACCGCGCCTCCTCCCGGGTTCCACTTCGTGTTCCTGTGGATCAGGCAGGCGGCAAGAACCCGTTGAGAACTAAATGAATCGTCCAAGGTGTTGCCCGGTGGACGGTTGCCCCAGGCTGCAAACCCCCCCCGGGGATTGCCGGGGCCGAACGCGATTTTCCCGGTAGACATATTGATGCTCTCGGCGGTCCCCAACCCCCCGATGTACATGTATCGGATCAACACCGTCTGCCCCCACTCACCGCCACTATTCGGGGGGTTCTCATAGAAGCTGCCAGAATCGGGGTTGGAGAGGTCGTACACCTGGGCCGGGAGATCATTCCAGACCTCCGGGTCGGTGGCCATCTCGAAGTTCAGGCCGTAGCGCTCCAGGGTCTGCCAGGACTCGCCGAGCCTGAAAGGTTCGCCCTCATCGTTATTGATTTGGTCCAGCACACCTCGGCCCCCGACCCCGAAGCCATCCGCTAACTTTGGCCCGAAGTCGTTTGGGCAGAAGGCCTGAGGCACGCGGCCCTTGGTATCGGCGGCGAAACTGTTGGCGATGGTCGCCCACTGACGCAGGTTCGACTTGCAGACGACCCGCTGCGCCGACCGGCGCGCAGAACCCAACGCCGGAAGCAGGATGCCCACCAGCAAGGCGATGATCGAGATCACCACCAGGAGTTCTATCAGTGTGAAGCCGTGTCTGCGTCGCATAATCTGTCCTTTCCGATGCTCGGCCATGGACCCGTGTGTGAGGGTTAATGTCATATCAAGCGTCTCTATTTGTCCGCACTTACCACCTCAGCCTCTCCCGAATCCTAAGAGCCTGCCATGAGTTGATCGGGGCCGTCGCCCTCATCCAACTCTGTCAACTATTGATCGCCCCACCCGTAAATGCGTCCGCCACCAAGGTAAGAAAAATAATACGAAGGCCGTCCAATACCCGGGTGGAAAACCGTTGCCCGATGATGCACATCACCACCCGTAAGTTCGATCAAAGTGAATCCATTTCTTTTGACCTTCATTATCAAGGCTCCTCCGAAGAGTCTGACTTAGTCAACCCAGCCGCACGGATTCATCACCGGGGATTAGTTGTCTGGCTGCCCCAGTAATAAAGGCTCTGCCCGCCGAAGTAAGAAACGTAATTGAAGTCCTGGTCCGAGAGCGGGGCCGGGAAGAACTTATTCCCGCTATCGGATTGAACGTGCCCGTCGCCGAAGGTGATGTTCATGTAATCCGGCCTGCCCTCGTCGTCGCTGGACGGGTGCCCGATGAACGTGCCCGGATCGCCGGCGGCCTCCCACTGCGGGTTGTAATGCACCAGGCAGGACGCGATCACGCCTCGGTCGACCTTGATGTCGTCCATCATTGTCACCGGCCGGCGCTCGCCCCAGAAGGTCTCAGCGAATTGCTTCGGGGTCGCACCCGGGAACTCTGCAAACGCGATCGGCTCCAGGCCGGCCATATACATGTAGCGGATGATGGCCATAGGCCCCCAAGCGGAGCTGTTCTCGAACACGGCGGGGTCATCCGAATAAAACTCGGGGTCGGTCGCCACGTCCAAGGTGATCCCGTAGTTCTCCAGGGTTTCCCAACGCACCCCGAACCTCGCCTCCTCGTTGGGGACAGAGGTGGTAGCGTCCGTGTCCGTGTTGATCCGGTCCAGGATCGCCCTGTTCTCGTTATCGTTCGGCGAGAAACAGCGGGGCATCACCCCCTTGTTATCCGTGGCAAAAGCGGTCGCCATAATCCCGAATTGACGGAGGTTTGACTTGCACACCGTCCGCTGCGCCGCCCGCCTGGCCGAACCCAGTGCCGGCAGAAGGATGCCGACCAGTAGGGCAATAATTGAAATCACGACCAGCAATTCGATGAGCGTGAAAGCTTTTCTTCGACGGTTCATATCGATGTATCCTTGATAGCGGGACGAACGTATCCATGTTCTCTCCCTCTAAAGGTCCCGGGGGGCGTTAACCCGCCGGGACCGTGATTGACTATCTAAGACGCTACGGTTGCCGCAGCGTCATGCCGACTCAGGCGCGACGACGACGCATCGCCGCCAGACCGCCCAGACCCATCAGAGCCAGCGAGGCAGGCTCGGGCACCGCGGAAACGTTATCCACGAAAAGCTCGCCTGTCGCATCAAATTTGCCGGGATCGCCGTCATTAGCAAGTGACCGGTCGCCCGTGTTGAAGATGATGTCGAAAGACGCATCATCCGCAGCCAGCGGGATGCTCGTGATGAAGTTCTGGAACCCGCCGCTGTTGGCGGAACCATCGGTGAAGAAGAAGTAGTCCGTGATCGCACCGCCGAGGTCCAGTGTTAAGGCCGGGGCCTTTGAGATACGCACGGTCGCGGTGAACACGTGACCGAGTGCGCTGGTGATGTCCCAGTTCCAATCCCAGCTCAGGTCCAGAGTACGACCGGCGGCACCCACGTTCGGGATGTCCGTCGCGAACATACGGCCTTCTTCCCAGCTCTGCGTGGCATCGACGATGGGTGGGTTAAACACGCCACCGATGGCACCATCGAAGTCACTGAGCCGCATGGAGTAGATCCCGCCCGCGACCGGGTCGCCGGGGTTGCTCCAACCGGTGTGGCCGCTGTGGTGCCAACCGTCAGGGACGCCGGCGGGTGTATCCGCACCGGGGGTCCCGTGGGGAGCGAACCGACTTTCCACTTCCATGTCACCGTTCTCGACCAGGCCCAGGTTGCCCGCCGAAACACTCGTCCCAGCCAGGGCGACAACCGCCGCAGCACTCATACCAAAAAACATTTTCATCGAATCCCTCATCATCAATCTCCTCTCAAAGTGTAGAAAAAGAACACTCAAACTTAACTTGGTCGCTGACCCTACGCGGCGTCAGCTTATAAAATACATTTACGTTATTCTAAGGCCACAAGGCCCCATTTCTTCTCAAAACCGAACGATTTGCAATTGAAACAAACAAAAGCACTGCCCGCACCAGTACTTGCTGCAGGCGTCACTAACGCCCCGGTGCCCCCTTTCGGCCCCTCAGCAGCGCCAGGCCGGACACCGCCAGCAGAACCGCAGACGCCGGCTCGGGGATCGCGACCACCGAGACGTTGTCGATAAACATCGTCCCCAACGTATCAAAAGAGTCGTTGACAGCCTGGGTCCGGAAGATGATGTCATACGATCCATTGCTCGTCGAAACGATCGGGACATCCAGCGTCATCGTCACGAACTGCCCGCCG
>JAJRRS010000026.1 GCA_024279275.1 Planctomycetota bacterium
ACATGAGCCTCTCCTGTATTCAAGGAAAGGCCCGATGGTCGCAGCAAGTTCAAGTTGATGCAGGTCATCTTCTCTTGCAGATCATTCGCTTGGCAACACTTATACGAAATCACGGCTCAAACGTTGGGACAGTAGTGACGGTTTCCATTTAATACGTGGGCAACCGTTTGACCCTCAGCCCCCGGCTTGGCCGGGGGATTCCGGGGGATTCCGGGGGATTGGCTTGGTAATGGGCACGAGTTTTTATCGTGATCCGTGTTTGAGACAGCCCTCAAAACACTACACAGAACCAGCCACCTCTGACCACGCCCGCGCCAACTCCCCCGCCGTATCGCATAGCTCATCCGTCCGCCGAATGATCGTTTCGCTCAACGACCCATCTTCATTAAAATCATCCCCCGTCGCATACACAAACCTCGGCACAATCAAGCACCGAAAATCCAGCATCAAACTATTCGCCAGCGACATCACCGACATGTAACTGCTCTTACCACCCGCTGCACACATAAACCCAACCACCTTCCCCGTCCACGCTCGCCCCGTCAGCTCGATCAGGTTCTTCGCCGCCGCATTCGTATCGTAATTATAAACCGGCACCGCCAGCAGGATCGGCCCCGCACCCGAAATCGCCGCCGCCAAAGGCCCAACATGCTCATGCCGATATGCAGCCCCCCCATCACACATCGGCAACGCCGTCTCACGCAGGTCGATCAGCCGTGCATCATCACACGTCTTCGCCAACGTCTCCTGTGCCCGACGCGCAAGCACCGCCGAACGACTCTCCGGATTCAACGAACAACTGATGACAAGTGGATTCATAGCCCGATTATAGTCACCCCCGCCCCGCCGCGCGAACACACCGATTCATTTTCCTGATTTCTCTAATATCCAAACGCCCCCGCATCCAGCCGCTCACAACTTCGCGAAACCTGCCTGACACCTTGATTCGAGGTATCCCTCAAAACCTCCTCAGTAGTTTCAACCCTCAGCTTAAACTGCTTCCCCTAAATCCATAGGCAGTCATTTGTCCCTCAGCCCCCGGCTTTGCCGGGGGTTTGCCGGGGGATTGGCGCGACATTTGGCACGAGTATTTATCGTGATCCGTATCAGACTGCTATAGTAGCCCCACACCCCCCGTGAAGGAGCACAACCATGACCCACGCCCCAGCCACCCAAACAATCCGCCTCGCCACCCTCGGATTGCTCTGCTTCACCGCCCAAGGACAAGCATCCCAAGGCGACACCCCCGCAACGCCCCCCGAAACCCAAGCCCAGCCAGTCCAGATCATCGAAGCCGACGAACCCGCCGTCACCGAAGCAATCCAAACCGACCAAAACCTCGACAACGCCGACACACCCACCACCCAAGCAAAACCAATCACCGAACCCAAACCCATCAGCATGGACCGCTCCGACTGGCCCACCATCCTCATCACCCCCGTCGACGGCTCAGTCACCCACAACCCACACTTCACCGGCAACCCCCCCATGGGCGACGACATCATCTCCCCCCTGCACGCCCCCGACCCCGTCTGGCAGATACAGGAATCACTCGATGGCGCCAACGCCAACAACCTCAACAGCGAAAACCTCATCGACCTCGCCACCCAACCCTTCATCGGCCTGGCCCAATTCATCGCCATCCCCGTCCGCGCCATCATCGACAACCCCCTATCCAAAACCACCTCCCCCTAAACCACCACACACAAATTCCATCAAGAATTGAAACAGTGATGAACGCAGATAAACGCTGATAAAGAGGATGAAATCCTATGCCCTGAATCTCCCGTCATCCTGTCACCCCCCCCCTCTCCCATCCGCGTTCATCAGCGTTCATCACTGTTCCCCCTTCTTCTCCGTGTCTCCGCGTCTCCGCGCCCTCCGTGATACGCCTTCCCCTTCTTCCCCCCTCGGATACAAACCTTGACCTCAGACTCCGCCAACCAACACCGCGACAACGCCCAAGGCAAAACCGCACGCTGCGCCGTACTCACCATCAGCGACACACGCATCGCCGAAACCGACTCCGGCGGCCAAACGATCATCGAATTACTCCGCACCGCAGGCCACACCGTCACCGACTACACACTCGTCAAAGACGAACCCACACAAATCCAATCACAACTAACCTCTTGGCTCACCCCCCCCGACTCAAGCCTCACCCCTCAAGCCTCTCCCCTGGACCTAATTATCACCACCGGCGGCACCGGCATCGCCTCTCGTGACACCACTGTCGAAGTCGTCCAACGATTATTAGACAAAGAACTCCAAGGCTTCGGCGAACTCTTCCGCATGCTCAGCTACCAAGACGTCGGCCCAGCCGCCATGCTCTCCCGAGCCGTCGCAGGCCTCGCCAACCAAACCCTCATCTTCACCCTCCCCGGCTCACCCAACGCCATAAAACTAGCCATGGAAAAACTCATCATCCCCGAACTACCACACATGGTCTGGGAACGAGGAAGGTGATAGGCATAGAATAAACCATGCTGTTTAAGCTTTGGTATGTCCGTGCTTCTATAGGGCTTCTTGTGGGGGCGGTTTTTCTCCTCATATCCTTGGCTTTATTATTGGAGATCGGGCCCCCAGACCTCAGTCTTATTTTCGTAGTAACCCTCCTCGTACTCTTCCTCACCCTCATGCTCTTTGCTTTTCTCTGCTTGGGATGCTTGTGCCCCTACTACGCTTCTGGAGATAAATCACTCAACTTTAAATACACCCCACGCCGGACAATCCGTGAACTAAATTTAACGAATTGGACTATGCCCATCGCATCCATTGGAATTGGCGTACTGTTAGTTTTAGCCCCTTTACTCGATGAAGTATTCATTAAGACAGGCTGGATTGGAAATACAGAGCAACAGGTCGGTTTTGGTTGTCTGATAGCGGGTGTCGTTACGATACCACCCAGTTTCTGGGTCAGTAAAAAACTACGACCGAGAATGATTGAAATGACACGCCGACGTCTCATCTGCTTTGAGTGTGGTTACGACCTAAGAAATATTGAGCATGCCACAACCTGCCCGGAATGCGGCGATGCGGTGCCGCGGGTCAATCAAGAAAAACCCATCGCAACCGCCCCCACCCAAGACCCTGCACACCCTGACCGTTCTTGAAGTCGATCCCCCTCCCCATCCATCCCATCCTGTCATCCTGTCAACGCCCCTCCCATCCCATCTGCGTTCATCAGCGTTCATCCCAGTTCCCTTTTCCCCCGCCCCCTCTCCATCCCGTCCATCCTGTCTAAACCTCTTGCCCCCACCCATCCACGTCCATCCGTGTTCCACTCCATCCTCCCCATCCTGTCATCCTGTCAACCCCCCTCCTCTTCCCATCAGCGTTCATCTGCGTTCATCACTGTTCCAAAATCCCCTCCCCTCTTGGCCCCCTCCGCTTCTTGGCACCCCACCCCCTGTCAACCTACAATACCCCCATGAGTGACCCAACTTCACAAGCCCCCACAACCGTCCTGGAAACCGTCGAGCCGATCGGCAAGCGGGTATTAATCCGCAAGGACCAGGACAAAAAACAGACCAAGTCCGGCATCCACCTCCCCGACAAGATGGAAATCCCCACCCTCACCGGCCGAGTGGTCGAAATCTCAAGCGAGATCGAGGCCGACGAAAACTACCCGATCAAGCAATACGACCGCGTCCTGTTCAATCCCAAAGAAGCGATCCCCGTAGACTTCGAGGGCGACAACCGCCTCTTCGTCGTCCCCATCGAAAACATCGTCGCCGTCTTCCGCAAAGCAACATAGCCGTCACCCACCCGCCCAATATAAAGCCCCGGATGTCATCCGGGGTCTCCACATTAACCCCCAGACCTCATCCCCAAATCATCAATCATAAATCACACATCATCAATGCCCAGTAACCCCCTCACCATCCAGCCGATCGAACACCCCTTCGACGTCACCTTCCCCGATGTGAACGCACCCGGGGGTGGCATCCCCCCCATCCCCGGCTCAAAAAGCCTCACCAACCGCGCCCTCCTTCTCGCCGCACTCGCCGACGGCAAAAGCACACTCACCGGCGTCCTCTTCTCCGACGACACCCGCGTGATGATGGATGCTCTTGAAGCATTGGGTTTCAAGATTACACGCAACGAGGATACGCATACCGTCACCGTCCACGGCCAAGCCGGCAAAATCCCCAACAAAAAAGCCACGCTCCACCTCGGCAACGCCGGCACCGCCATGCGCTTCCTCACCGCCGCCTGCTGCTTAGGACATGGCGAGTATGTCCTCGACGGCATCCCCCGCATGCACCAACGCCCCATCGCCGAACTCGTCGAACCCCTACAACAACTCGGCGCAAAAATCGAATACCTAAGCAACGACGGCTTCCCCCCGCTACGAATCCACGCTTGCGGTTTAGCGGGCGGCGAATTGAAGATGGAACCCACCCTCAGCAGCCAATTCATCTCAGCACTGCTACAAATCGGCCCATGCCTGGAACAGGGCTTAACGATTGACTTCAAAGGCCCACTGACCAGCGAACCCTATGTAAGAATGACCCTCAAGCTAATAAGTATGTTCGGCGCAGACACACACGACAACCTTGAGATGAATCAGGCCGTTGTAAACACGTCTGGTTACACGGGCTTGGACTACACAATCGAACCCGACGCCAGTAACGCCAGCTACTTCCTCGCCGCCGCTTCCGCGATCCCCAACAGCCGATGCAATATCAAAAGCCTAGGCAGCCAAAGCCTCCAAGGTGACATCGCGTTCGGGGGGGTGTTGAATGAAATGGGCGCAGCTTTTGAGGTCAACCGATCAGATGTATGTGTGTCCTCCACAACTTCTTCGCGCCTTCGCGGTGTCACACTCGACCTCAACCACATCCCCGACGCCGCCATGACCATCGCCACACTCGCCATCCTCGCCCAAGGCCCAACCACCATCCGAAACGTCGGCAACTGGCGCGTCAAAGAAACCGACCGCATGGCAGCCATGCAAACAGAACTCACCAAGCTCGGCGCAACCGTCACCGTCAACGGCGACGACATCACCATCACCCCACCACCCAACGGCAAGATCACACCCGCAGCGATCGACACCTACGACGATCACCGCATGGCCATGGCCTTTGCCGTCATCGGCCTCGCACAACCCGGCGTCACCATCAACGACCCCGACTGCGTCAACAAAACCTTCCCCGACTTCTTCAAGTACCTCGGCTACCTCCGCCAACCCCCGGTTAGCCCCGGTTAGCCCCAAGAAATAACCGCCCCATGAAACGCAGCGCCTTCTGGAAAACCACCACCGAACTGCTCCGCTACAAGAAGCAGCTCGCTGTTGCCGTGACCGGCGCGCTGGTGTCGGCCGCCTGTTTCGGCGCGGGCCTGGGCATGCTGCTCCCCGTGTTCTCGCTGTTCTTCGACACCGAGCTTGCGGACGGCGAACACCCCTTAACAAAATTAATCGACGGCGCACTTGTCAATGAAGACGCGTACACCTGGCAGGTGGACCTCGCAGCCTGGCTCAACAGCCACATCCCCACCGACATCTTCTGGTCATTCGTCCTGATCATGGGCGTCATCGCAACGTTCACCGTCATCGGCAGCATCGGGCGTTACGTCCACCAACTCGTTTCCATCACCATCACCCAACAGATCGCCGTCGCCTGGCGCGATCGGCTGTTCCGCAAACTGGTCGATGCGCCGGTGTCGTATTTCCTGGGACAAAACGCCTCGGACCACGCCAGCCGCGCGATGTTCGACACCGGCGTACTCTCTCGCGGGCACCTGGCCGTATTAGGCAAAGCCTTGCCCGAAATCCTCAAGGGCTTGGCAGCGGTAACGCTCGCTCTCTGCCTGAACTACAAGCTGACGCTGATCGCGCTGATCGCGGCACCCCTAAGCGGGATCATGCTCTACAAGTTTGGCCGCGTGATCGAACGGGCCTCACGCCGAGCCTTGCAACAACAAGCCGGGATGCTCAAGACAGTCAACGAAGTCCTGGGCGCATTACACGTCATCAAGACTCACGGGGCCGAGGGCTACGAACGAAGAAGGTTCCGCCGCCTCAACCGAAGCCTGTTCGACGAGCAGATGAAGATGCGCCAGGCCCGCGCCCTTGCATCACCCGTGATCGAAACACTAGGCCTTTTCTTCGTACTCGCCGCCGCACTGGTCGCCGCATGGTTCGTCTTCACCCAGGGCGTCCCACCAACAACATTCCTACTCGTCCTGATCGCACTCGGCGCCGCGGGCGCAAGCCTCAAACCGTTGACCGCCTTGCATACCCAGATCAAAGAGGCCGACGCCGCAGCCAAGCGCCTGATCCAAAGCGCGGGCATCGAAGTCGAACCGATCTCGCTATCCGACCGCATCAACCTCCCGACCTTGCCGCGCCATCACGAATCCATCGAGTTCCAGGCGGTGAGTTACACCTACCTGGACCAACCGACCCCCGCGATCAACGACGTCACCCTCAAGGTCCAGCACGGCCAAACCATCGCCATCGTCGGCGGCAACGGCTCAGGCAAAACCACCCTCCTAAACCTCCTGCCACGCCTGACCTCCCCAAACCCCGGCCGTGTCTTGATCGACGGCACCGACATCGCCGGCGTCAACCTCAAAGCCTTCCGCCGACAACTCGCCGTCGTCCCCCAGCACAGCGTCCTCTTCGAGGGCACCATCGCCGACAACATCGCCTACGGCCAACTCGACGCCAAACACGACGACATCATCGCCGCAGCCAAAGCAGCCTTCGCACACGAATTCGTAACTACCCTCACCGACGGCTACGACACACTATTAGGCGAAGGCGGCTCCGGCCTCTCAGGCGGACAAAAACAACGCCTCTGCATCGCACGCGCCATCCTCCGCGACCCCGCCATCCTCATCCTCGACGAAGCCACCAGCCAGATCGACGCCGACTCCGAAGCCAAAATCAACCGCGCACTGGACAGCTTCCGTGCCGGCCGGACCACCTTCATCATCGCACACCGCCTAAGCACCGTCATCGACTGCGACATGATCGTCGTCATGGACGCCGGCCAGATCGTAGACCGCGGCACCCACACCGAACTACTCAATCGCTGCCAGACCTACCAAACGCTGACCCACACACAACTGCAACCGGCACAGGCGTAAGCCAGAAATGACTGATTAACCACAGAGAGACAGAGGCACTGAGAAGAACATGCAAAACCTAACCATGCCTTTCTCTGTGCCTCTGTGCCTCGGTGGTTCAACCCTCCGATTGAAACAGGGTAGATCGCATGCCTTCACCCTCATCGAACTACTCGTCGTCATCAGCATCATCGCCGTCCTGGTCGGCATCCTCCTACCCGCATTAGGCGCAGCAAGACGCAGCGCCTACAAAATAACCTGCGGACAAAACCAACACCAGATCGGGATCGCATTACAAGCCTACTCCATCGACAACGACGACAGACTCGCAACCAACCCCCAGGCCGGCCTTGACTTCGCTCGCGGATACTTCGGCACGGCTCAAGCCACCAACGCCATCTACACCAAAGGCACCGACCACCTCATCGGCCTGGGCATGATCCACGACGGGTATGCCGAAGATAGCAACATCTTCTTCTGCCCTGCAGACGACTCCACCGACCCTACCGAAGAACTCGAATACATTCGGCTACGCAACAACTCCGCGAGCAGTTCATACTTCTACCGCCAGCTCGACCGCACCACCAACGACCGCATCGACGACCTGGGCCAATCCAACCCCGACCTGCTCGCCTCCGCACTCCTGATCGACGCCAACTCACTGCTCTCCTTCAGCCCCGACTACTTCAGAACCAACCACGAAAACTCAACCGTCAACATCCTCTACAACGACGGCCACGTCGAGTCCTACCCCAACAGCACCGACCAATCCGACGGCACCTTCAGCATCCGGGACCAAGACTTCGGCGTAGACCCCTCCGGCGGAAAACGGCTCGACGAAATCTTCATCGCCGCCGACTTCGCATTGCAAGGCAACCCCAAAGACGCACCCATACCAGTGCCGATACCCTGACAGAATCCTGTGACCAAGTTAGAACCCCGGGAATCGTCATGCCAAACCAGTACGTCCAGAAACTCACCGCACTGATCGCCCGCGTAAAGCCGACGGTGCCCCCCGGTACTACTATCCAAGTAAAACCCTTCTTCGGCGGCGCAGCCGGCTACCTCAACGCACACATCTTCACCTCTCTCACCAAGGTCGGCCTGGCCCTGAAACTCCCAGACGATGATCGCCAACGTCTGTTCAAGACCAAAACTGCCAAAGTAATGCGCTACTTCCCCAAAGCCCCGATCAAGAAGCAGTACGCCCTGATGTCGGATAAATACTTAACCGGCCCCAAACGCATCAAGCCCTGGATCGAAAAGAGCATCGGTTATGTGGCGTCTACAACCGACGAGTTGTAAACCTCCAACCACCGCGTCCGGCTGCGCTGCTCCGTAAGCGTAACCCGCTTGGCGAGATCAGCATCACAACCGAACACCTCGCGAACCCTCGCCGGATGATTGCACTGGCTCGATCGATGCAGCAACACCACGTCGTGCGGCAATCCGTCCGGGCTGGCGTCCGCGATCAGGCGCACCGCATCGAAACTCTGCTCGTTAGAGAGGTGCCCAGCATCAGACATGTTCCGGCGATTAATCCAATCAGGACGCGCACTGGCGTGGGTCATCGCCTCGTCGTAATTACTTTCGATACATAACAGGTCCACGCCAGCCAAGTGTTGGATAAGTTCCGGCGGCGCGTGCCCTAAATCCGTGGCATACCCAATGCTCCCCACCTCCGTATCAAAGCGGTAACCAATCGTGCCCGCCCGATCGTGTGCAAGCCGAACCGTCGAAGCAGTCACGCCCGGCATCGGCCCGAAGGGTGACGAATTAAACGAACGCGCCAATCCCGCATCACGCAACTCAGCCCCGCCGGGGATGCGCATCAGGTCCGCATAATGTGAATTGTGGACATAGACCGGGATGCCAAACTTCAGCAACGTTTTAGGCCAGGTCGGGCGGAAGTGATCCTGATCCAGATGCGTCAGGCAGATCGCCTCCAGGCTCGACAGGGACAGCCCCGCCTCCCTGAGCCACTTATCGGTCGTCCTCGGGCCGAACCCGGCATCGACAAGTAACGCTGTTTTTCCGATCCTCAGAACCGTCGCGTTCCCCCCACTGCCGCTACCCAAAACACATACGCCAAGGGCACCACAGGGTTTACCGACAGCCCAGTCAGTCCCGCTCGGCATCACCGAAATCAGCGACGATTGACGGGGTGAAATGAACAACGGCATCTGGTTGCTTGGCTTATCGGACATCCGTGTTTCCGCTTGTGATTGCCTGAATTATCCCTATAATCGTCATCCTCGCCTGAAGTAAGACTCTGGTCAACCGATTATTATTAGGAAGCCCGCCAAATATATTGGACGCTTATGCTGGGTCCGATTATCTGTAGGGCGATAACACTAAACCCGGCAGTCTTAACCCAGCGAAAAACATCAACACCGGGCGACAAAAAATCAGGGGAAGTATCCGGGGGGGCGGATACCGAGGCGGCGTGACCGTAATAAATCAGGGGTATTGAATGCGGAAATGTTTGTACGGAGTATGTCTATTGGGCGTGGCGTTAAGCCTGGTCGGCTGTAGCTCCGCCCGTACCCCCCACGTCGTGATCGCCCCCTCATATTCCTACGTCCAGGCCGACCAGGCCCGAGGCATTGAACTCGCCGTAGCCACGGACGCTTCCAGCGAATCACGCCTCGCCATCAAACTCCCACCCATGCCCGCAGCGCCAGGCTTCGACACCCTCGTCTTCGTCGGCGATGACACCAGCACCAACCGCTGATACACACAAACTATCTCAACCCATAAATGAACCCACGGACTGCCCCGTGGGTTTCGTTGCTTTCAGGTTAATTCAAGCCTCTCCGCCCGCCTGATGTTTAGCCACCGCAGCCTCGCGACGTGACCCGTTCCCCCCCCTGTCAATCAAAGCTCAACAACCTGCATATCGCAGACCTTGCGTGACTCAGCCGAGGGATGATGCACCCCGGTGACAAAAGCGTCCCCCATCTCAATGCGCACCTGATGAGCGTCGTATCGTTTGGCCTCACCCAGCCCAAGCAGCGCGATCAGGTCCAAAGCGATCTGCCCCTCCGCCCGAGCGAACTCGATCGGCTTAATCGCCTGGTCAAAGCTCTGCAGCCGGCCCGCGTGATTCTCAAACGTCCCGCTCTTCTCCACAAACGTCGCGCCCGGCAACAGCACATCCGCGCTCTCCGTCAGGCTGTTAGGCAGCGTATCGATCAGCACGCTGAATTTGCCGTTGACCGCCTTCATAATCTCAGGCGTCACCCACGCACTGGGGTAATTCCCCGTCAACACAAGTGCCGCGGTGCGTTCATCTTCAATCGCTGTGAGAAACTGCCCGTAATCCAGAACCGATTCCGTCAGTTGCCCAAGCGCCCGGCGAACCCCGCGTGCATTGGGAGCCTTCTCCGCACAGATCGTATACCCCCCGGGGAACGTCTTATCCTGACCGCTCATCGGCACAGGCCCGACACCAATCACCGCCTCGCCGTCCAAACCAATAATAAATTTGCCCAGCAGATAAGCCTCTTCGCAAGACAGCATCGGGCTGACCATTACCGCCAGCGACCCGGGGCCACGCGATTCCAATACATTCGTCAGCCCCGACTTCACCGCGTCGTAAGCCTGGTTCCAATCGCGCTCCACAGACTCGCCATCGCTCTTAACCAACGGGCTTCGGTGCCGATCTTCGCTATGAACAAACTTCCAGCCGAAGCGGATCTCGTCACTGGTCCACCACTTGTTCACATCCATATTCGTCCGAGGCTTGACCCGGTAAACCCGCCCGTCATTGTGCTCCACCGAAAGATTGTCCCCCGACGCCGTGATCCCATCAATGCTCGGCGTCTTCTCAAGGTTCCACACACGCATCGACATCAAAAAATCTTTATCCAGTAGCGCACCCACCGGGCAGATGTCCACCACATTCCCCGACATCTCGTTGTCCAAAGGCTTGCCCGGGAAGATATCAATCTGCTCACTCGATCCTCTGCCAAAAATCCCGATCTCGCTGGTCCCCGACACCTCCTTGGTGAACCGCACGCACCGCGTACACATGATGCACCGATCTGCGTACAGCAACACATGCTCGCCAATATCTTTCTTTGGCTGCTTGACCTTGGACTCATCGAAACGCGACTCGCTTCGCCCGTACTTGTAGCTGTAGTCCTGTAGATAACACTCCCCCGCCTGGTCGCACACCGGGCAGTCAAGCGGGTGGTTAATCAGCAAAAACTCCATCACCGATTTCTGGTTGGCAACCGACTTGGGACTCTTCGTATGAACCACCTGCCCCTCGCTCGCCGGCGTCTGACAGGTCGGCATCAGCTTGGGGATCATCTCCAGCTTATTATCGTTCCGCGGATTCGGTGCCTCCACCTCAGCCATACATATCCGGCAGCTCGCCACCACGCTCATCCCCGGGTGGTAGCAGTAATGCGGCACCTCGATCCCATGATCCAGAGCAACCTCCAGGATCGTCTTCTTCCCGTCGTATTCGCAGAGCTTGCCGTCTATCGTGATCTGGGGCATAGGTTCAGTTTCCGCATCTTGGTTCATCTGCCCCACCGTGGCACGATTTAACCCTGAAATATCCGAGGGCCGTGAGGCCGTAATATTCCGGGGCGGGGTATCCGGGGGGTGTGGCGGATCGTATCACAACCGGCTTGAGCTTCCAACGCACACCCCAACCCGCGCCTTATCGGCACCCCCCCCCCGGAGCAAACACATCGGGAATCCTTGAGCCACACTGACTAAGGCGAATTGACCGACCGCAGCTCCGCCAAATCAAACGCCACCGCCGATTATCCACCGGCCCTATACCTGCACCCATACATGCACCAAAGCGTGTATCCAAGCCCGCATGTATTAACCTCTTTAAGGCTTTTTTACAAAAGCCATAATATCTAATTAGTCTTTTTATCTTCTTTTCATCGCCTTTTTATCGTCTTTTACACCCATTCTGTGGATAGATGCTGAAAGTGGTGAGTCCAGGAACCCGCCCACTGCGATTGCCCTGAGCATACCCCCCGCCAGCACCCCGGACATCCCCCCACAAGCCCTGAATCCCCCCCACCCGATGGCCGATGAAACAATATCCCCGCTCCCTGCGGGGCACCACCAAGGAGGGTTCATGCCCCGTGATATCCCCGTCGGCAACGGGCAGATGCTCGTTACCTTTGATGATCGCTACCGCGTCCGTGACCTGTACTACCCCCATGTAGGCCAGGAAAACCACGCCGGCGGCGACCCCTGCCGATTCGGTGTCTGGGCCAGCCTCGCCGACGACCCCAAAGACCCCCAGGACCGCCGACGCCAACGCATGGTCTGGACCGACGACCCCGCTTGGACCATCACACAGAACTACATCCCCGACACCCTCTGCACCGACGTCACACTCACCCACGAACGCATGGGTATCCAGCTTAGCTGCCAGGACGTCGTCGACTTCCACCGCCCCGTCCACGTCCGACGCATCGAAGTCCGCAACCAGACAGACCAACAAAGAGAAGTCCGCCTCGTCCACCACCAGGACTTCTACATGTACGGCACACGCGTCGGCGACACCGCCTACTACGACCCCAAACTCAAAAGCCTCATCCACTACCGCAAAAAACGCTACATCCTCGCCAGCTTCTATCAGGGCAATCAGCACCAGATCGACCAATACGCCACAGGCAACGCCGGCTTCCACGGAGCCGAAGGCACCTGGCGCGACGCAGAGGACGGCGAACTGGGCAACAACCCCATCGCTCAGGGCGCCGTCGATTCCACCATGCTCACCCACGTCAACCTCGACCCAGGTGAATCCAAAACCGTCTACATGGTCCTGGCCTGCGGCAAAGAATACGACGACATGCAGGAGATCCACACCTTCCTGCACCGCGTCGGACCCCAAGGCGTCATCGACCGCACCAACGCATACTGGCGGCTCTGGCTCGCCGCCTCACGCAGCGACTTCGACCGCACCGAAGCCGGCAAACTCCCCCAACAAGTCACCGACCTCTACAAACGCTCCCTCCTATTAGTCCGCACACAAATAGACAACGGCGGAGCCATCATCGCAGCCAACGACTCGGACATCCTCCAATTCTCCCGTGACACCTACTCCTACCTCTGGCCCCGTGACGGCGCCTTCGTCGCCGACTCGCTCGACGCCGCAGGCTTCCCCGACGTCGCACGATCCTTCTTCAGCTTCTGCTCCAAAGCCATCACCGACACCGGCATGTTCCTCCACAAATACAACCCCGACGGCTCACCCGCCTCCAGTTGGCACCCCTGGGTCGTCGACGGCCGACCACAGCTTCCCATCCAGGAAGACGAAACCGCCCTGGTTGTCTGGTCGCTCTGGCGCCACTACGTCCGCTACCGCGATATCGAATTCATCCGCCCGCTCTGGGTCGATGTCGTCCAAAAAGCCGCCGACTTCATGGTCCGCTACCGCGACCCGGAAACCAACCTCCCGCTACCCAGCTACGACCTCTGGGAAGAACGCTGGGGCATCCACGCCTTCACCGTCGCCACCGTCTACGCAGGCCTCAAAGCCGCCTGGCAGTTCGCCGTCTGCTTCGGCGATACCAAACGATCCACCGCCTACGCCCTCGCAGCCCAGGAAGTCAAAGACGCCTTCTGCAAACACTTCTGGTCAGAAGAAAAAAACCGCTTCCTCCGACGCATCACCCCGTCAGACCCTGACCGCACCGCCCAGCTACTCGCACAGGTCATGGCCGGCCGCACCCCCGAACCCGCCGACAACCCAGACGGAATCGACGTCGGCCAACACGACATCCTCCACGAACCCGACCCCGTCCTGGACAGCTCCCTGTACGCCATCTGGGCCATGGGCCTGCTCAAGCCCGACGACCCACGCGTCGTCGCCACCATGGACGCCATCGAAAATCAACTCTGGATCAAAACAGGCGTCGGCGGAGTAGCACGATACGAAAACGATTACTACCACCAGGTCAGCAACGACGTCGAAAATGTCCCGGGCAACCCCTGGTTCATCTGCACACTCTGGCTCGCCGACTACCACATCGCACGCGCCAACTCCGTCGAAGAACTCGAAAAAGCCAAGCCCATCCTCGACTGGGTCGCCGACCACGCCCTGGACTCAGGCGTCCTCGCAGAACAAGTCCACCCCGAAACCAACGCCCCCCTCTCGGTCTCCCCCCTGACCTGGAGCCACGCCACACTCGTCGCCACCGTCACCAACTACCAAACCAAGCTCGAGCAGATGAGTAAGTGCCCATCCTGTGGCCAACCCCAACTCTGCCTCCTCCCCGGCACCGACCCCATCAGCACCATCGACCCCCCACCCATCCGCTCCGCCAACGGATAACCCCGGCCCGCCGGACACAACGGGAACACGCTCAAGCCAACCACGCCAGCCAAGGGTTCATCTTCGCCGCAACAACCCCAGCCCACCAATCCCAAGCAACGCCAACGTCCCCGGCTCAGGCAGGATCGCATCGGACTGGATCGCGATGGATTCGAGATACTCGGATTCGGTGAAAGTATGCATTTCGTATTGCAATATGTATGTGCCATCCCAAAGCCGGGTGTCCTCTGGTGTCCTACGCAAAACCGCTTCTTCGTTCAGCATACTGCCCACAATATCTTTCAGCGATCTTTCATAATCAACGTTACCGGGAAACCCATTACCAGCCAGTTCGCGAATAGAGTCTGTCACCGTCTTGGTTAACAGAACAGTACCGTCGTGGCGGTCGACGATCGACATCGCAGAGAATGTGGGGACCTGAATCGTTTCTGCTTCAATCTCGATAACCCCTTTGGCAATGCTGCCGGTATGGGTGAAACGATGTTTATCGACGGTAGTTGTGAGCAGCGACCAGCTCCCCACCGCATCGTCAGAAAGCGTGACCCGGCCGATCGAGAAGCGACCGATATCCGTGTTCGCGGTGTTAAAGAAGGTCGCACTCAGGCGTTCCGTGGAGAACTCAAAGACACCACCCCCTTCAAGATCGCCCGCACCCCCCGCGATGCCACCACCCGGGACGCCGACATAAGTGTCGAACTCAACCGTAGGTACAAAGCTAAAGAACTCCGAAGGCGTCGGCCCATCGCCTCCCATAGCGTCCTGATAAATCGAACCCGCGGAAAGCTTCAGCAACAGCGCCGAACTGGTCCAATCACTGACCGGGGCATTCATCTGCAGATCAAAGCTGCGATAGCCCGTGAGTTGTTCCGAGTTATCGATAGGAATGAGGTCCAGGCTAACCGCCGCCGTTACAGGGCTGGCCAAGCCAGCGATTAGGGCCGCAGCGGCGAATTTTGGTGAGCGGGTCATTTTTGTTCCCTTCGGATGGTGTGCAAGGCAGGTGCCTATCTTATCGGTCATTGGTCGGGATGAGACACAAAGTTCAACTGTTGTGTGGTCGAATTCGCCCGATGTGTCTAAGTTGACCCAAGGCCCCTGAGTCCCTCAAGAGAGGCGAAGGCCCGAGTATCCGACCCCCCCAAAAAACGCCCACGCCCACGCCCACATCCACACCCACACCCACATCCTCCCGCAAGCGCTAAGCCTGCAAGATCAATTTTAACTTATATATTATATTAAATATAACTTAAAATTGATTTTATCAAGCCGGTTCTCTTGCAATAAGCGGGCTACCACCACGAATCGACGCCGCATCCTCTAAACCGATCCCTTCCGTGCCCGGCCCCGCCCCAACGCCGTAACTCCGGACCAGACAGCAACCAATGGTTATCCACAACCCCCCGGCCTCACGGGTCAGCCCGAGGTTTTGATTTGTTGCATAGAACTGGACCCCTGCCTATCCTGTCCGCTTTGATGCACAGCCCGGGCGGTGCATGGTTTATGCGGTGGCTCAATGACATGGACTTAGGCACCCTGCACACCGATGCAGGCCCTTTGATCCCGGATCGATCATGGAACAGTACCTCGAATACGCGCTCTACATAGCCTCGGTGCTCGGCGCGTTGTCGTTGGCCTTGATGCTGCCTAAAGAACGGCCCGGCATCCGGTTTATTGGCCCCCTGCTGGGCACCGCCGCCATGGGTGGCCTCTGGCTTTTCCTCGCGTGCAGCGGCATCTGGGACGGCCGAGAGTCCGGCCTCGCCTCTGGCTCGTTCATCTACTACTACCTCTTCAGCGGCATCGCCATCGTCTCCGCCGTCAAGGTCATCACACACACACGCCCCGTCTACGCCGCACTCTGGTTCGTCATGGTCGTCCTCGCAAGCTCCGGCCTGTTCCTGATCCTCTCCGCACAGTTCATGGCCTTCGCCATGGTCATCATCTACGGCGGAGCCATCCTCGTCACCTACATGTTCGTCCTCATGCTCGCCTCACAATCCACCTCCAGCGATCATGCCAGCCAAGCCTACGAAAAAGTCGCCACCGAACCCATCATGGCTAGCGCCGCCGGCTTCCTGCTCCTGGCAGTCCTACTGAGCATCAGCTTCGACTACCACTCAGTTGACGCGGCCCGTGCCCCCCTTGACCCCGCCAACACCGACGCCGCCCTGATCGAATCCACCCTCGCCAACCGACCGCTCAAAGCCGTCAAGACTTTTGTCAACAACGCCGCCGGCGAACCCGTTGAAGTAATATCCCCAGCCCCCCCACCGAACCTCGACCCAACGCGACTGGCCAATGCCGAACGCATCGGCCTGGACCTCTTCCAGAGCCACCCCCTTGGACTGGAACTCGCCGGCGTGATCCTCCTGGTCTCACTGGTCGGCGCGATCGTGATCGCCAAAACCAAAGTCCCCGACGAACAACACGCCGCCTCCGGGTAGTTGGCATTTATGATGGATGATGTGTGATTGATGATCTGAAACGTTCGATTTTAGCCTTGTGATTATTGACTTATGCCCGAAACCGTGATGAACAGCCTGACCCTCTCGCACTTCCTGATGACAGGCGCGATCCTTTTCTGCCTGGGACTGGTCGGCTTCATCACACGCCGAAACCTCATCATCATGTTCCTCTGCACCGAGATGATGTTCCAAGGCGTCGTCGTCACCCTCGTCGCATTCAGCCGGTTCCACCTCAACGACACCGGCCAAACCTTCGTAATCTTCGTCCTCACCATCGCCGCAGCCGAAGCAGCCCTCGCGCTAGGCCTGGTCGTACTACTGTTCCGCCGAAAAGGCACACTCGACTCACTCGTATGGTCACAACTAAGCGGATAAACAACACCATAAAGCCCCGCATGCCATGCGGGGTCTTACCGGGGGACCGGATATCCCCCGGGTTCCCAAAACCCACAGTCACCCACCCGCACTCATGAATAACACGCAGACCAGACCCTAGACCCCAAACCCCAGACCCACCCCCCCATGCCCATCGAACTGATCAAACTCATCCCCTGGATCCCACTGCTGGGCGCAGTGCTTTGCGCCGTCTGCTGCATGAAGCCCGCCTGGCGCAAGGCCGCCGGCCCGATCAGTGTGCTCTCGATCTTCATCCCCTTCCTGATCACCTGCGGCGTCTACAGCGCCGCTTCCGGATTGCAAGGCGACGACAAAGTCCAGACCATCTACCAATGGATGAGTGTCGGCGGGTTCAGCGTCAACATGGGTTACTTCATCGACCCCTTGACCATGATCATGCTCTTCGTCGTCACCGGCATCGGCTCGCTGATCGCCACCTACGCGATGGGCTACATGAAAGGCGAACGCGGCTACGCACGCTTCTTCATGGGCGTCTCCCTCTTCATCTTCGCCATGACCACACTCGTCATGGCCGACAACCTCGTGCTCCTGTACCTGGGCTGGGAAGGCGTCGGCCTCTGCTCCTACCTCCTGATCGGGTACTACTACGAAAAGCCCGAAGCCGTCGCAGCCGCCAAAAAAGCCTTCATCGTCAACCGCATCGGCGACCTGGGATTCGCGCTCGGCATCTTCCTGACCTATATGACCTATGACACGGTCAGCCTGTCGGTCGTCACCAGCAAGGCCGTCGCTTTCCTGTCTGACCCCAACTACATCGCAACCTCCGCCGACCTCTGGATACCCTTCCTCCTGATGCTCGGTGCCTTCGGCAAGAGCGCACAGATCCCCCTATACGTCTGGCTCCCAGACGCCATGGCCGGCCCCACCCCCGTCTCCGCGCTCGTCCACGCAGCCACCATGGTCACCGCCGGCGTCTACATGATCGCCCGCCTGATCCCCGTCTTCCAGCTCTCCCCCTACGCTCTACCCACCGTCGCAACCATCGGCGGCATCACCGCGCTATTCGCTGGCACGATCGCCCTCTGCCAATACGACCTCAAGAAAGTCTTCGCCTACTCCACCGTCTCCCAGCTCGGGTACATGTTCCTGGGCGTCGGTGCGCTCTCATCGTTCGGCGGAATCTTCCACCTCTTCACACACGCATTCTTCAAGGCACTCCTTTTCCTCACCGCTGGCAGCGTCATGCACGCACTCGCCGGCCAACTCGACCTCCGCGCCATGTCCGGCCTACGCAAAAAAATGCCCGTCACCTGCTGGCTCATGTTCGCCGGCTGCCTCGCTCTCGCCGGCTTCCCCTTCACCGCAGGCTTCTTCAGCAAGGACACCATCCTCGCCGAGGCCATGGTCCGCGGCACAGGCGAACACGGCAGCAACCTCTACTTCTTCCTCGCACTCATGGGCCTGCTCACCGCACTGCTCACCGCCTTCTACACCTTCAGACTCTGGTTCCGCGTCTTCATGGGCCCCGAACACTTCGAGATGGGCGACGACCACGGCCACAGCGACGACGACGCACACGGCGATGACCACAGCCACGCACATGAACCACACGAGATGCCCTGGTGGCCGATGAACATCCCCCTGGTCGTCCTCGCGTTCGGCGCCATCTTCGCCGGGATGATCGTCCACTGGACCGGCTGGATGGAACACAGCATCGAAACCTCCACCGCACAACCCGCCATCGCACTAAACATCCAAACCGACCCCCAGCCCACCCCCGCCTACGAAATTATCACCGTCTCAAACACAACCGATACCCACGACACCGCAACCGAACACCCAGCCGCAGCCACCGGCCACAGCGCCGAACACGATCGCGCACACGGCATCCACATCCTCATGATGTGGATCAGCTCCTTCATCGCACTATTAGGCATCGGCCTCGCCGCCTACTTCCACTGGCTGAACCGCCCGCTCACCGACAAGGTCGCCGCGAAGTTCGGCATGGTCGTCGAGGTCCTCTACAACAAGTACTACATCGACGAGTTCTACGACCTCGTCATCGTCAAGCCGTTGCGCACGCTCGGCCACGGCTTCTACCGCTTCGATCAAGCCGTCATCCACGGCCTGGTCATCACCGTCGGCTACATCCCCCGCCTCGCTGGCTGGTCGATTCAACCAACCCAAAGCGGCAAGATGCAGGGCTACGGCTTGGGCATGGTACTGGGCGTCGCTATCGCCGCGCTGCTCGTCTTCAAGTGGGCGTTCTAGGAAATAACAAGACCCGATGGACCTACTGTTAATACTACTCACCGTGTTCCCCCTGGTCAGCGCCCTGCCGCTGATGCTGCCGATCAAGGCCTTTGACTCCCGCAAGACAGTCTGGTCCTACGCGCTTTTAAGCACGCTGGTGAGTCTCCTGTTCTCCCTGATCGTCCTCTACAAATTCGATTTCACCAACACCGGCGCAATGCAACTCGCCACCTCGCTGAGCTGGGTCGATGCCTTTGGCCTGAACTTCGGCTTCGGGATCGATTCCATCTCGCTTTGGCTGGTCCTGCTCACCACCTTCCTCATGCCCATCATCATCCTAAGCTCGCTCACCGCTATCAAAACGCGCGTCCGCGAGTTCTACTTCTGGCTGATCGTCCTCGAAACGTTCATGATCGGCACCTTCGTCGCCACCGACATCCTCTTCTTCTACGTCTGCTTCGAGCTGACTCTCGTACCCCTCTACATCCTCATCGGCGTCTTCGGATCAGACAAACGCAAGCGGGTTGAAGCCGCCAAAATATTCTTCCTCTACACCTTCACCGGCTCCATGCTCACCTTCGCTGGCGTGATGTATGTCGCATGGTTCAACACCATGCTCCCGACGCACTTATTCGCCGCCGCCGGCACATGGTCGTTTGATATCCAGACGCTCTACCTCGCCGCCGCCAACATGAGCCTCACCGAACAGTCCTGGGTTTTGGGCGCACTGCTCGCCGGGTTCGCCGTCAAGGTTCCATTATTCCCCGTTCACACCTGGCTACCGCTGGCGCACACCGAAGCCCCCACCGCCGGCTCCGTCATCCTCGCCGGCGTACTCCTGAAACTCGGCACCTATGGCCTGCTCCGCTTCGCTCTACCCATGTGCCCCCAGGCCGTCGTCGAATACGCCTGGCTCATCGGCATCTTCGCCGTCCTCGGCGTACTGGTCACCGCACTGATCTGCTGGGTCCAGACCGACGTCAAGAAACTCATCGCCTACTCCTCCGTTTCCCACCTGGGCTTCTGCGTCCTCGGCCTGTTCGCTCTGGATGCCGACAACACCGGCGCGGTCGGAGCCGTGATGTACATGATCAACCACGGCCTATCCACCGGCGCACTTTTCCTCTGCATCGGCATGATCTACGAACGCTTCCACACCCGCGAAATGGCGGACATGTCAGGCCTCGGCCGGGCCATCCCCGCCTGGGCGTCCTTCACCGTCTTCTTCGTCCTCGCAAGCGTCGGCCTCCCGGGCCTTAACGGATTCATCGGCGAGTTCCTTACTCTCCTCGGTGCCTTCCTCTCACCCGCCAACGTCCTGGGCTACGAGTACGCCGCGATCGCAGGCCTCGGCATGATCCTCGCGGCCATCTACCTCCTCTACATGGTCGGCAAAATTATCTTCGGCCCACTGAAAGTCCCCGACGTCCACAACGACGACGGCACCCACGATCTCAAGGACCTCAACACCCGCGAGATCGCCACGCTCCTCCCACTCGCCGCCGCATGCCTGATCCTCGGCATGTTGCCCAACGGCATGCTCAACAGCCTGCAAGCACCCGTCGAACAACTTACCTATTCCGCAAAAGCCGTCGCCACACAAGCCAACGACACCTTCGTGACCGACGCCAACGCCACACCCCTACGCCTCGCCATCGACGACCACACCCCGGAGTTTGCCCCGGGCATCGCCCCGCAACTCACAGACCCCACTCACGCACCCCTGACTAAGACCGCCCACCGCGCGGCGGAGCGTTGACCGATGCACAAAGCCGAGTTCCTCCAGAAAGTCGCCGGCCTCTGGCCCGAAATCGTGATGCTCATTGGCGCCACCGCCTGCCTCTTCATCGGACTCTCTAAAGGCAAAGGCCCACGACGCAGCACGCCCTGGATCGCCGCAGCCACACTCGTCATCGCCGCGCTAATGGTCTGCAAAAACTCCGGCTCCACCGACGAACCCGCCGCCCTCGCCGGCATGGCTAACTACATCAAGCTCGCCGTCGCAGGCATCGGCCTGATCCTCCTCATGGTCGCCGCAGGCGTCCCCAACCGCCTCCGACAATCCATCGACGCCGAAGCAGCAAAAACCTTCGAGCCGGGCGACGTCATGACCGGCGAGTTCTACGCCTTCTTCCTCCTAAGCCTCACCGGCGTCATGCTCACCGCAGGCGCGGGCGACCTCGTCTGGCTCTTCCTCGCCCTTGAACTCACCAGCCTCCCAACCTACGTCATGGTCGCCACCAGCCGCGACCGCATCGAGGCACAGGAGTCAGCCGTCAAGTACTTCTTCCTCGGCGCACTCTCCGCAGCCATCTTCCTCTACGGCTTCGCACTCATCTATGGCGCAACAGGCTCAACCAACTTCATCGAAATTACACGCATCGCACAAGAGCAGATGCTCCTCAACGGCGGCACACCCCCAGGCCTGCTCCTGATCGGCATGGTCCTCGCCATCGTCGGCATCTGCTTCAAGATCGCCGCCGTACCCATGCACTTCTACACCGCCGACGTCTACGAAGGCGCAGCCACCCCCGTCACCGCTTTCCTCGCATTCGTCCCCAAGACCGCCGGTGCCGTCGCACTGATCCTCCTGCTCTCCCTGATCGGCTGGCCACTACCCCCAGCGATTGAGGCCCTGCTCTGGCTCATCGCCGTCGCCACCATGACCCTCGGCAACGTCCTGGGACTCCTCCAAAACAACGTCAAGCGTGTCCTCGCCTACAGCTCCATCGCACACTCCGGCTACATAATCGTCGGACTACTCGCCGGCCCCGCCGTCATCGATGCAGCAGGTGCAACAGAGGGAACTCTTAACAACGGCATCGCAGCCATCCTCTTCTACCTCGTCGCATACGCACTGGGCACCATCGCCAGCTTCGCCATCCTCAGTTGCCTCCGCGCGGGCGACCGCGAAGCACAAACATACAAACACATCTCAGGACTCCACAAAAACCACCCCTTCCTCGCCGCACTCATGCTCATCAGCGTCCTCTCACTGGTCGGCCTGCCACCGCTGGTCGGGTTCCTCGGCAAGATCTACCTCATCGGCTCCGCCTACAGCACAGGCTTCACCTTCCTCGTCGTCATCCTCGTCCTCAACTCCGCCATCAGCGCCGCCTACTACCTACGCATCGCAAGCGCATGCTACTTCGGCGAACCCGACGAAACAGTCCACTCCACAGGCCAACTCCCACGCTACGCCGGCGCACTTGTCGCCGCCACACTCGCCATCGTCCTGGGCATCCTCGGCAACTCCCTGGTCAACGCCTCTCGCAACGCCACCACACCCACACAAACCACCGCCCAAACAATCGCCCAAACAAGCGACGCCCCAACCCAGACCGCTGCCATCTCAAACCCAATCAACCTCGAATAGACCAGACCCACCCATCGCACACCACCCAGGCTTGCCGTTTAGCGCCTAAGAGTATGACTCACGCCCCCCCCAAACCCCCACCAACCTCGAATAAACCCCGTCAACTCCCCCTCCCCTCCCCCCAACGCCGCCCCTGAGTCCGCGAAGGGGCGGGTATCCCCCTAGGGCAAACGCATATGAAACTTGCGGGGGGGGCCAACATCGGGATGGCGAATGAAGTACCCCCGCTGTTGGCGTTCAAACGCGGAACGACTGGTTAAGATGAACAACAATCGCAGCGGTCAAAAAGCCATATGCGTTTGCCCTGAGTATCACCCCTCTCCACAAAAATCAATTATAACTTAAATTTGATCTTTAGAGCACGCGAAATCAAATTGTACAGCGTATAACGCACGACTTTATCGTAGGATTGGTATCATACCCCTCAACATTTACCCCCATCTCCACGACCCCTCCCATGACCATCCCCACCCTCCTGCTCACCGCAATACTCATCACCGTAACCCTCGCGCTGACCGCCGCCGACCTGCACGCCGACCAACCCGCACCCCCATCCCCCACCCTCGCCGACCGCGTACACGCCACCCTCCCCCACCACGTCGGCGCAGCCGTCCTCGTCATCGACCACGGCAAAATTATCTTCCAACAAACCTACGGCCTCGCCGACGTCGAAAACCAAGCCCCCGTCACACCCCAGACCAACTTCCGCATCGCATCCATCACCAAACAGTTCACCGCCACCGCCATCATGCTCCTCGTTGAGGATGGCAAACTCTCGCTCGACGACACACTCGACAAATTCTTCCCCGCCTTCCCCGACTACGGCCAACACATCACCGTCCGCCAAGTCCTCAACCACCGCTCCGGCCTACCCGACTACGAAGACCTCATCCCCGAAAATACCACACTCCAGGTCCACGACCTCGACGTCCTTCAACTCATCCTCGACACCGACGCGCCCCTCTTCCAGCCGGGCACAAACTACAGCTACTCCAACACCGGCTACACCCTCCTGGGCCTCATCGTCGAACAGGTTGCCAACCAACCCTTCCACCAATTCCTAAAG
This sequence comes from Planctomycetota bacterium, assembly GCA_024279275.1. Taxonomy (GTDB): domain Bacteria; phylum Planctomycetota; class Phycisphaerae; order Phycisphaerales; family Phycisphaeraceae; genus JAJRRS01. Next base: position 23,916 of record JAJRRS010000026.1, read on the forward strand.
ACCCGCATCTTCAACCCCGTCGGCATGGACCAGACAAACATGTTCGTCCATGGCCTCAACGCCGTCCCAAACCGCGCCTTCGGCCACGACCACAACAACGACCACAACAACGCCCAATGGACCCGCCACGACCAGTCCCTCACCAGCGCCGTCCGAGGCGACGGCGGTATCTACAGCTCACTCAACGACCTCGCCAAATGGATCAACGCTCTTGACAACCAACAACTCCTAAGCGAACAATCCACACTACAAATGTTCACACCCGTAGAAACCGACGACAAAAACATCGGCTACGGCTTCGGCTGGCGCATCGACACCTACCAAAACGAATACCGCGTCCACCACAACGGCGGCACCCAGGGCTTCTCCCTCTGCCTCCAACGCTTCCCCAACCGCAACGCCGCCGTCATCATCCTCTTCAACAACAACGTAGAAGGCGGCATGACCCCCATCGGCAACCGCGTCGCCGACCTGCTACTATTCCAACAATAAACCTAAATGTCCCACCCACCCAAAGCCCGGTCATGGCCAAAAGGCCTTGGCCGGGGTCTCCGAAACCCGGACCCGTGACTCAGCCAAAAAAACCAACACAAAACGGATTCGATCCCCAGCAATTGCTGCAAGACCACGGCAACGCCCTGCACGCCTACGCCAAACAAAGACTGCACCGCCACGAATTGTGCGAGGATGTCGTACAGGAAACCCTGCTCGCCGCACTTCAATCCGCCAACACCTTTGCCGGTAGATCACAACAACGTACCTGGCTCATCGGCATCCTACGCCACAAAATCGCCGACCACTTCCGCAAAGCAAGCACACGCCATGAAAAACCCCTCTCCGCCCTGCGCGACGGCGAAGGAACCCTCGGCCTATACAACAAAAGAGGTAAGTGGCACCCAAGCCCAAAGAACTGGGGCCACGCTCCCGCCGACATCCTCGAACAGGAAGACTTCTGGCGTATCTACGAGCTTTGCCGATCAAAACTGCCGCCCACGCTCGCCGAATGCTACGTCCTGCGCGAGCTTGAAGAAATTTCTCCCGCAGAAGTTTGCAAGATACTGGACATCTCGCCGACAAACCTATCGGTGAGGATGCACCGCGCACGCCTGTTGCTGCGCCACTGCCTCGAAACCAACTGGCTCACGGACTAATCGATGCAAGACCACCCCCCACCCAAGATCAGTCTGCTCGCCGGCGTATGGAAGATCCTCACGCTCAAGTGTGATGAATCCACAGGCCTGGTATCCGACGGGTTTGAACGCGACCTGCGCCCAATGGAACGCTGGGCCTTGCGCATGCACCTGATCTCCTGCCGCCCCTGCCGACGCATGCGTGCCCAGTTCAACCTACTCCACCAAGCCGCCTCCAAGCTCGCCAAATCCACACACACAGACACCCCCAACAACGACGACCACCCCTCACCTGACAACCAAACCCCTTAAAAAACCCTACTAAAGCGTTCTCAAACCAGGCGTAGCCTCACACCTATAGCCCCCAGCGGAAGCTGGGGGATCAACCGTGAGATTCCGCCCACCGCTAGCGAATAAACCGCCAAGGTTGGATTGAGAATGCTCCAAAGCCCACTGATACCAATCCCATTTAGTTCTCGTGCGTCTTGACCTCCCCTCAGCCCCCGGCATAATCAAACGACGACGCACGAATTTTTAATGGGATTGGTATAATGCACCACCCCGGTGCTTCGGGAAGCATCCGTAGAGCTTCCGCCAGGCCTCTCAAACAGCCACCTCCCCTCCCCCAAAAATATTTTTCCAACCGCATGTAATCCCCCAACACCCATCGCGACTCATTGGGGTGCCGACGGCTTCTCGCCGTGCATGGCACAACCTGACATGGAGGGGATACCTACACAGCGAGCTGTAGGTGTCTCCATTTTTTTTACTCTTATTGAGGACGCCCCCATGAAGACCCGTACCATCCTGACCGCCGCATTCGCCACGACCCTGATGATTCAATCCACCGGCTTCGCCCAGGCCGCAGGCGATATCCAGGTGTCCATCACCAATGAAGGCAACTCCGACTTCTTCCTCACTCCGCTGTGGTTCGGATTCCACGACGGCACCTTCGACCTCTTCGACCCAGGCGCCGCCGCATCCACATCCCTGGAAAACCTCGCCGAGGACGGCATCGTCGCAGGGCTTCAAGCCGACTTCACCGCAGCACCCGGCATCCCAGGCGACATCCAAGGCGTCGCCGCCAACCCCGCAGGCTTCGGCGGCGCACCCGTCATCGACCCAGGCGAAACAGCCACCGCTTTCGTCACCCCAGCCAACCCCGCAGGCTATCAATACTTCTCCTTCGCCTCCATGGTCATCCCCTCCAACGATTCATTCATCAGCAACGGCAACCCCCTTGCATACCAGGTCTTCAACGCGATGGGTGACATCAACGACGTCACCGGCGTCTTCACCATCCAGATCTTCGGCAGCAACATCTGGGAC
>JAJRRS010000027.1 GCA_024279275.1 Planctomycetota bacterium
ACCGATCCCAGCCGTCGTAGAACGGGTGCTGATTATCTTCGATGTAATCAAACTCAATCGCACTGACCCAATCCCCCACGCCCGAAAAGCCCAGGTCGCCTGCGATCAGAAATTCCGTGGCATACCCCCGCCCCGACATGACAGCCGGCAGCATCCGGGCCGTGTCCCTGAATCCCAGGAACGGATCGCCACGCTTGTACTGCCCCATCGCTGGCGGACGGATCGGCGCACGCCCGGTAAACACCGCGATATAACAATCATTCGTACAAAACCCGTTGGCATAAAACCCCGTGTACGCCACGTTCTGCTTCGCGATCCGATCCAGGTTCGGCGTCCAGTCATTCAACCCCGAAAAATACTTGCTCTGATACGACGACAGCGACTCAACTATCAAAATTATAATGTTAGGCCGCTCCGCCTCCTTCGGCTCACTCACCCACCGATCTTCATACTCAAATCCATCGATAAACCCCGGGGTATACGCACGCGCCTCCGAACGCACCTCCAGGTTATAAGCGATAAAGTTCCGATACATCCACGCATTGAGATACCGCGCGTTATCCGTAAAACACGACGCCACCAACAACCCAACCACCACCAACCCCGTCAACACATGGCAAGCCCGCCCCCGGCCCCAGCCCCGGAGGGGGTGCCTTGAAAACATCACCCACAGCCCAAGCCCCACCGCCGGCAAAGCAGACCCGAGCATCAACACATCACGCTTACGCGATATCTGCGCAATATATTTCGGTGCATACCCCGCATACACCAACGTATCCCCCAGCGTGATATGCGTGTTGAAGCTGACCAGCACAGCCACATCCATCGCATACACCCCAAACACCAAAAAACCCAATCCCCGCAACACCACCGCCACCGCCCAAGGCACCCGCGCCAGGAACGACAGATAAAACGCCGTCAGAATAAACGCATAGATCAACGCGTCATTCGCCAGCACCTGCCCCGCACCCAGAAAGCGTGCCCCCGTAAACAGGTGGATGTAGTTATCAACATACCCCGCCCGGACCGCCAACGGCGCAGCAAGCATCAGCAGGAATATCGTTTTAACTGCCCTGGGTTGAAAGAATTTTGCCAAAATCACAAACCTCAAATCCGAACAGATTAAACACCCTCTCCCGCTTCTGCCTTTTCATCCTGCGCAACACGCCGCAGCAGCCGATTCACTTCCAAGCCCAGCCGCCGACCGATCCAATCCTCTTCATCCACCGTCACCGACGCCCCCGCACGCTGGATGTCGTCCGCAAAGCTGTGGTATCGGCTACGCACAATCAACGGGACATCCGGAGCAATCGCACGAACATGACGCACCACCGTCACCGCAGCACGATGATCGGGGATCGTCACCACCACGATCGCCGCCCGCGGAACACTTAAATGCCCAATCAGCTCGGGGTTGGTCGCGTCACCGACCTGGACATTCAGGCCCATCCCTCGTGCGAGTGTAAGATTACGCGGATTTAAATCAACGACCAGGACGCTGCCGTGACGCCTGAACATCTTCGCATACATCCGCTGCGCCGCCGGGCCGAACCCGATGACAATAATATGCCCCGCAAGTGACGACCCCTCCGCTTGAGGTTCAACCGCATCCGTCTTCGACAAACCCACGCCGCGCGCAACCGCCTGAAGCAACCGGCCAAACCCAGGCCCGGAAGCCACCAGGTACGGCGTCATAAACAGCGTCACCAGCGTCACCGAAACAAACAGCTTGAATGTCTGATCCCCCAACACCCCGCCGCCGTCGGCGTAAGCGACCGTCGCCAACACAAACGAAAACTCCCCAACCTGCGCAAGCGACAAACCCACCCCCGCCGCATGCCGCAGCTTGGATGCAAACATCCGCACTACCACCGTCGTCACCAGCGTCTTGCCCACAAGGATCAGCCCGACCGTCCCAGCGATCAGCACCCAGTTCTCCGCGATCCACGCCGGGTCACCCAGCATCCCCACCGACGTGAAAAATAACGTCACGAACAACGCACGCAACGCACCCACATCCGCACGGATCTGCACCGCAAAAGGAGACTCCGCCAGCAATATCCCCGCGATGAACGCACCGATCGCCGGCGACAACCCAAACCGATGCGCCAACCAAGCCGACCCAAGCGCTAACACCACCGCCAACAATATCGCCAACTCACGATTCCGCGTCAGCGTCGGATCGCGCATGACCCTCGGCAGCAACACCTTGCTCACCACAAACAACGCCAACGCCAGCCCCGCAATCAACAATACCGATTGCCCCATTCCCCAGGCAATCGCGCTCACTGTCGGCTCTCCCCCAAGCATCGTCACCAGCAGCACCAAAGGCACCACCGCCATATCCTGCAACAACAACACACCCAATGCCGTCCGCCCCGTCACGCTGTCCATCTCCGCCCGGTCCGCCAGCACGCGCAACACACAGGCTGTACTACTCAGCGACACGATCGCACCAATCGCCACCGCCTCCGGCCAACCCAACCCCAAACCACGCGCCGCCCACGCACCAAGCACCCCCGTCACCACCACCTGCAAAGCGCCCCCGCCCAGCCCCACCGCACCAACCCTCAACAACTGACGCAGCGAAAACTCCAACCCAATCACAAACAACAACAGCGACACACCCAACTCCGCGATCGCATAAACAAACTCATCCCCATGAACCCACCCCATCGCCCCCGGCCCAAGCAGCAGCCCCGCCAACAGATACCCAAGGATCGCGCTCTGCTTAAAGTGCTCAAACACCGCACCCAGCACCAACGCGCCCGCCAGCAGGATCAAGATTTCAGTCAGCACATTCCAAAACTGCATCAGTCACCCCATTGAAGTTCAGCCGGGACTCCGTACCGGCGGCTACAGCATAGGGCCTGCGCACCGCGATGCGAGATACGCTCCTCTACAACACGATCCGCTTGGCCACACCACCACGCGACGACTCCCTTCATCCCAACCACCACACACGCCCGGCTTCCAACTCCCAGACGATCTCGCCCACACCCATCGCTCACACCGGTCTCTTATGAAACAACAATTCACCGCTGGGGCACACTCTTAAAGATCGCTATAATCACCCACCCGAACGCCAGGCAGGGTCATCCCCTTGCCAGCCTCAACCGATACCACAGGCACAAGCCCCGCCTCACACAAAACTGATACCTCCCCAACACCGGAACCCCACACAGTGTCCAAGCAAGTCTGGCTCAACGGCGAACTGATCCCTACCGAAAAAGCAACCGTCAGCGTCTTCGACCACGGCCTGCTCTACGGCGACGGCGTCTTCGAGGGTATCCGCGCCTACAACGGCCAAATCTTCAAGCTCGACTCACACCTCAAAAGACTCTACGCCTCCGCCGCCGCCATACGTCTCGAAATCCCCTACGAAGTAGACAAACTACGCCAGGCCGTGCGCGACACACTCAAAGCCAACGACCGCACCGACGCCTACATCCGCCTCTGCGTCACACGCGGCTTCGGCTCGCTAGGCCTCAACCCCTTCCTCTGCAAACGCGCCACCGTCTTCATCATCGCCGACGACATCAAGATGTTCCCAAGCGAACTCTACGAACTCGGCATGGAAGTCATCATCGCAAAAACGATCCGCAACCCTCCCGCCTCCCTCTCCCCCGCCATCAAGAGCATGAACTACCTCAACAACATCCTCGCCAAAATCGAAGCCATCGACGCGGGCGTACTCGAAGCCATCATGCTCAATATCGACGGCAACGTCACCGAAGGCAGCAGCGAAAACCTCTTCATCGTTCGCAACAACACCCACGGCAACCCCGAACTGACCACCCCCCCCGTCAGTGCAGGCGTGCTCGAAGGCATCACCCTCTCCACCGTCGCACAACTCGCCACCGACGCAGGCATCCCCATCAGCCGCAACAACCTCAAGCCCGCCGACCTCTTCAATGCCAACGAAATCTTCCTCACAGGCACCGCAGCAGAAATCATCCCCGTCACCAAAATCGACGCCAAACCCATCGGCTCCGGCTCCCCAGGCCCCATCACACAACAACTCGCCAAAGCCTACCACCACCTCGTCACCACCAACCCCACCGAGGATTAACGAAACACCTAGTGGTCCTCGCCAGAATTAATGGAACATATTTGGGGTTGGTGTAGTTGTCTCTTACATGAGAAGAGCCATCCCCATCGTGTTGGAGCAGAGCGAACGCGAACAGCTTGAACGGCTTAAGCGAGGACGCC
>JAJRRS010000028.1 GCA_024279275.1 Planctomycetota bacterium
GGGCTGGCTAAGGGGTCTAAACGTGCAAGCCCAAGTGCGGTGCAGCGGTTTTCCGGGGGGATCGAGTTATTAACGATGGGGCAGGTCGTGGCGGTGAGCAAGCGGACGGCTGAGCTTGCGACCGTGACCGAGTGGGACCTGCAGAATGATTATCACTACCTTCGCCACGACCTGCGGGGGCAGCGGCTGGCGATGTATGGGGCGGACCTGACCCATGCGATGCTGGCGGACGAGGATGCGCATCCCGGTGCGTTTATCGCGATGTCTGAATTTCTTACGGCGCTTGCTGACATCTCGGGCCAAGCTGCGGCGTTGCTGCGGTTTCAGTGGGTGTTGCTGGAGGATTGTGGGTATCGCCCGGAGCTTGAGCGTGATGTTCGGCGGGATGGGCCGTTGGGCAAAGCGAGGGCTTACACATTCGATCCGGTGGCGGGGGGGTTGACTGTTGAGAACGGTATTGACGACTGGCGTGTGCGAGGCAAGACCGTCACGCTGTTGCAAAAACTGTTAGCGGGTGAATCTATTGACGATGCGGAGGCGGATTCACTGGATCGTGCGAATCGGTTGTTGTGTGTGTATGTCCGGTCGATTTTGGATAAGGAATTGCCGACGATGGGGGTTGTGTTGAATAGTGGATGAAGTATGTCGCTACACGACCCCGGCCAAGGCCCCGGGCCATGACCGGGCTTCTCGAGAGGGGGCACGAGTTAGGGTTCGGTGCGTTCAATATAGAACATGCTGTCGGCAGCACGCGGCCCGATCATGTGCCAGCTCAGGGGGTACTTGGGGTTGATGGCGAGGTAGTCGCGGTAGATGCGTTGGCCCCAGGCGTGTTGCTGGTTGAGGTTTTTCTCGATGCGTGCGGTGTCGGTGTTGGGGATGAATCGGCTGGTGGTGTAGTTCCAGTTGGGATCGATGCGAACCATGAGGTGTCCCTCGTCCCACTCGATGGGGTAGCCGTGGACGTGGCCTTCGCCGGTGTTGGGGGTGTTGAACCAGTAGCAGAGGTAGCGGTCCTTGGTGACGGTGGAGGTGTCCTGTGTGCCGCCGATCAGCAGCTTGGCGTGGCTGACGCGGAGCGGGACGACGCCCCATTTTTTTTTCGCGATCCAGGCCTTGCGTTCCTGGACATCGTATAGGCCGACGTGTGCGTAATCGGTGCGCAGCTTGTCGGTGCAGTGCTGCTTGTTGATTTGCTGATGGCCTGACACGGGTTTGCCTCGGGGTACGCTAAATGACTTGGGGCGGGCGGACCACGATCCGCGATGGTTGTCGGGCTGTCCGTCCGGCCTTTTGGCAGGTATGTTATGTCCCAAAGCAGGATGCCGCACGCCCAGCCGACGGTCGGCCCGGGTGACGCCGCGGATTCTATTTGGGAGACCACGATGAGCGAAGCCGTAACGGCTGGCCCGATAGCCACGGGTGTGTTGGCGGAGAAGACCCCCGAGAAGCTGGTCCTGGCTGTGCTGGGTACCGATTACCGCCTGCAGTTGATCCCGATAGGCCAGATACAGGTCGCCCTGAACGAGCGGGTCCACGGCACCATCCGCGCCAACGCCCGACGTGTCGATGTCATCTCCGCAGGCGGACGATTCATCGAACCCATCTTCGGGCGACCGCGTAGAATTCAAGGACGCATCATCGCCGGCGACCCCAAAGCCAACACGCTCACCGTCCTCGCCTGCGTCCCCGTCACCGTCAAGCTCATGGACCATCAGCAGGCAGGAAAGTTTGCCGTCGGCCAGATGGTCAGCTTCGATGTCGAACCCGGCGCGACTTTTAAGGAAAACCGCTAAGCACGCAGTACGTTGCTTCCCTAGACCCCAGCCCCCGAACCCTCCCTCATGAAACAACGCCTCAAACGCATCCTCATCACCGGCGGGGCCGGATTCCTCGGCTCACATCTGTCTGACCGTCTGGTCGAGCAGGGCCACGACGTGATCTGCGTCGATAACTTTTTCACCAGCCAGAAGCACAACATCATTCATCTGGTGGGTAAACCAAACTTCGAGCTGATCCGCCACGACATCACACACCCCTTATGGCTGGAAGTCGATGAGGTCTACAACCTCGCCTGCCCCGCGTCGCCCGTCCACTACCAGTACAACCCGATCAAGACGACCAAGGTTTCCGTCCTGGGCGCGATCAATGTCCTGGGCATCGGCAAACGCTGCAAGGCCAAGATATTTCAAGCCTCCACCAGCGAAGTCTACGGCGATCCGGACATCCACCCACAGCCCGAATCCTACCGCGGCAACGTCAACCCCATCGGCGTCCGCGCATGCTACGACGAAGGCAAACGTGTCGCCGAAACACTCTTCTTCGACTACCACAGATCCAACGGCGTCAACATCCGCGTCGTCCGCATCTTCAATACCTACGGCCCACGCATGCACCCCTACGACGGGCGCGTGGTTTCCAACTTCATCCTCCAGGCACTACGCGACGAAGACATCACCCTCTACGGCGACGGCTCGCAGACACGATCCTTCTGCTACGTCGATGATCTGGTCGAAGGTTTCATCCGCATGATGAACGGCCCGGACGACTTCATCGGCCCGGTCAACCTGGGCAACCCTGATGAGTTCACCATCAAAGAGCTTGCCGAGATCGTCATCGAACTCACCGGCGCAAAAAGCAAGCTCACCTACCTCCCCATGCCCGACGACGACCCCACACAACGCCAGCCCGACATCACCCTCGCCAAACAACGCCTGGACTGGCAACCCTCCATCAAGCTGCGCGACGGGCTGGTCAAGACTATCGACTACTTCAAATCCATCGACCTCAACAGCTTCCGCCAGCCCACCGACCACACGGCTCATAAATCTTCACAAATCCACTAAAACACTCCGCCTTGTAGCCGCAAACCAAACCGCAAAACACCGGCAGCATTACGCACCACAAACGGACACAACCCCGTCGCGGTGTTATGCTATCGGTAGATCCCAATCAGGAGTAACCCGATGGCAGTGAAGACTTCATTATTCGACCTCACCGGCAAAGTCGCCCTCGTCACCGGCGGGGCAAGCGGGCTGGGCAAAGCAATCGCCGCAGCCTTCATCGCTCACGGCGCAAAAGTCCTCGTCGGCTCAAGGACCCAGGACAAGGTCGATGCCGCCGCGAAAGAACTTGACGCCATCGCCGACGACACCGGCGAAGACGCTGTTGCCGCGGGGGTCATACTAGATGTCACCAGCGAAGCCTCCGTCGAACGTGCCGTCCGCAAAGCAGTCGACCTCTTCGGCGGCCTGCACATCGTCGTCAACTCCGCCGGCCACACCGTCAAGAAACCCACCTTCGACCTGACCCCCGACGAGTTCAACGGCCTGTACAACACACACGTCACCGGCAGCCTCCGTGTCGCCCAGGCCGCGGGTCACATCTTCCGAGAACAACACGAAGGCTGCATCATCAACCTCGCCTCGCTGGGCAGCTACGTCGATCTCATCGAAGCCGCCGGCTACACCTCCGCCAAGAACGCGGTCCTTGGCCTTACCCGCGCGCTCGCCAACGAATGGGCCAAGTACGGCATCCGCACCAACGCAATCGCGCCCGGCGTCATCGTCACCGACCTGAACCGCGCAATCGTCGAAGGCACCGACCGCGGACGGCGCATCCTCGAACACACACCCATGGCCCGGTTCGGTAAGGCCCAAGAAATCGCTGGCGCAGCCGTCTACCTCGCCTCGCCGGCCGCCTCGTTCGTCAACGGCGAAACCCTCGCCGTCGATGGCGGATTTCTCGCCTCGGGCATCGGCGACAGCGACGCATAACTAAAATAACCCCACCACACCCACAGACCCGCGATACCATCGCGGGCTTTACACAAAGCCGGCGATGTCATCGCCGGTCGGGGGTGTCCGGGGGGGGGCACAGAGCAAGGCAATAAACGTGGACAGGATGGACGGGATCATGCAGGCCACGCCCGGCATATCAATCTTATCCTGAACATCCTGTCATCCCGTCTACATTCTTAACTCCGCTCTTCGCCTTGCCTCTGCGTTCTCTGTGCCCTCTGCGGTGAATTTCTAAATGCCGATTGCGCGCCGCGCCCACGCCGCTAACTCCTCGTGGCTCTCCAACACACCGACCGGCACCTCGTAGTAGGTCTTGAGTGTCTGCTTGTCGTTGGGTTGGAACGGCTCCATGCCGTGTTCGAGGTAGGCCGACCGGGTTGCGTCATCGGTCTTGAAGTACAGTTGGTCGTTGTTGATGATCCCGAAGAACACCTCCCCACAATACAGCCCCCACCCGCCGAACATGGGTCGGCAGATGATGTCGTCGATCTGACGTAGTTGATCGAGTGCGAAGTCTTTGAAGGAGTCGTCCATGAGCGAGCCGGATAGGGAACTTCAGAATAATGTACTTGCTCCGCCTTATTCTTTTCCCGGCATATTTTTCCGTATCCGATCAACTTCTTCTAGAAGTTCACGAACACTGGTGCAACCTCCAGCCGCCCCCTCAATTTGGCCACGTGTCATTTCATCAACCCACATTTCAAACAAATCTAATTCGTGCCCGCGGGCGGACCACCACGAATCGGGGCGTAACTCAGTATCAAAACGATCCGATGGAAGGATTTGAGTTGGATGGACTGAATATTCACTTGAGAGCACATTAAGAAACTCTTGCGTGAGTTCTCTATTAGGGCCTTCGTTACCGAAGTGAGTTTCATACCACCTGTCATATGTTATTCGGGGGCGATGCATTAATCGCTTACGCACACTCTGTTTCGCTCTCCGATATAAAAACAGTACTCCTATTGGGACTAATAGTACAACAACAAATAACACCCATGGTAAATGCAATGAAGCTTGTGCAAAATGCATCATATAAGTGTCTCGCAACTAGATTACCTGGCACATTTACAAGCACAATAACCTTCTCCACTCAGAACCGAATTAGGTTTTAGGAACCTATTTCGTATCACCCCTCACCCAAGAAATCCCGCGCCACCTCCCACACATTCCCCGCGCCCATCGTCACGACGAGATCGCCGGGGCGGGTGGTCATCTCTAACTGCTCGATGATCGCGGCGAAGGGGTAGAGGTGCATGGCTTGGACGTCTTTGCCTCTTAAACGATCCACCAGGTCGCCGGCGGTGACGGCGTGGCGTTCTTTTTCGGAGTCGCGGACGAAGTAGATGTGTGGAACGATCACGGTGTCGGCAGAAGAAAAACTTGCGGCGAACTCGTCCATGAAGAAGCGGGTTCGGCTGTGCTGGTGGGGCTGGAAGACACAGATTAAGCGTTTGGGGTGGTAGTGTTGGCGCAGGGCGCGGAGGGTGGTATCGACTTCGGTGGGGTGGTGGCCGTAGTCGTCAACGACGGTGATGACGTCGGCGGGGTCCGTGCCGTCGGCTTTGGACCCGTCGGCGTGGCGGTAGCCCATGAGTTGCATGCGGCGGTCCAGGCCTTGGAACCCTTCGATGGCTTTGGCGATATCGGGCCAGGCTGCGCCCAAGCGGTGGGCGGTGATGGAGGCGACGGCGGCGTTGTAGGTCATGTGTTCGCCGGGCATCGGGGGGGTGAAGTCCATGACCGCTTGGTCGCCGTGGTGGAGTCGTGCCTGATCGCCCTTGATGCCGACACGCCAGTCTGCTTGGTAGGCGAAGCCGATGGTTTCGACCTGGCAGTTTAGCTCGGCGGTGATGGCCAGGCGGTGGGGCATCTCGTGATTGATTAAGAGGCTGCCGCCCCCGGTGTTGTTTTCGGCTGGGGGATCAACCGTTGATTGATCGGTATTCAGCCCCGCGTTTCCACGCGGAGCTTGGGTCGTCCCTTTATCAGGCAGCCGTTCGGCAAACACCTTGAACGCCTCGACGATCTCATCGAGTGAGCTATACAGATCAAGATGATCGGCCTCGACATTCAGAATCACGGCATGGGTCGGGTGGAAGTTGTGGAACGACCGGTCGTACTCGCAGGCCTCGGCGACAAGGATGTCGCTTTCGCCGACGCGGACGCCGCCGCCGATCTGTCGGCAGTTGGCGCCGACGATGAAGGAGGGGTCCAGCCCGGTTTCGATGAGGATGTGGCTGAGCATGGAGGTGGTGGTGGATTTGCCGTGCGTCCCGGCGATGGCGACGCCGGTGCGGCCGATCATCAGTTCGCCCAGAAGCTGTGCGTATTTCTTGACTTCCACCCCACGCCGCACGGCCTCGGCCAACTCGGGGTGGTCGTCACGGATCGCTGCGGAGACCACGACCAGGTCGCAGTCGTCCGGCAGGGACTTAGTCGATTGCTCAAGCGAGACCTCGATCCCGTTTTGGCGCAGGGTTTCGACCGTGTTGGAGGGGTTGAAGTCTGATCCGGAGCAGTGGGCACCGTGGTGTTTGGCCAGGCGGGCGAGGCCGGACATCCCACAGCCGCCGATGCCGATGAAGTGGACGCGACGCCCAGCAAGGTCTTTCACGCTGTCATCCCCTTTGACTCCCTGGGAGTCGATCTTGTCACGGAGAGGGTGTGTCATCATGCTGATTGTATCGGTGATATCAGGGTCTGGGGTCTAGGGTTCGGGGTCTGGCTGGAAGGGGAGCAGTACGCGACACGACTTTTTCTTACTAGACCCCAGACCCCGAACCCCAGACCCTGTAATATACCCTCATGAGCGACTTCCTCGGCAGCTTTTGTCTGGTCCTGCACGGGCACCTCCCCTACGTCCTGCGCCACGGCACCTGGCCTCACGGCGAGGACTGGCTGTATGAGGCGGCGGCTGAGACTTATCTCCCGCTGCTGGCGATGGTCGATGAGTGTGTCTATCTCAACGCCACCCCCAAGATCACGATGGGCCTGACCCCCGTGTTGTTGGAACAGCTCAACCACGAACACTTCAAGCAGGGCTTCGAGCACTACTTAGAAGACCGTGCCCAGCAGGCGGCCTACGACTTGGCCGACTTTAAGAAGATGGACAACGGGCACATGGCCTTTCTCGCTGAGCAGTGGGTCAAGCTATTCAAGGAGTTGAGCGAACAGTTCAAGAAGATCGGCCGAGACATCCCCAAAGCTTTCGCGGCACAGGCGAAGAAGGGCTACCTCGAAATCCTCACCTCCAACGCGACCCACGGCTACATGCCGCTGCTCTACCACGACGACTCGATCCGGGCACAGGTCCGTGCAGGTGTCGCCAGTAGTGAACGCATCCTCGGCTTCAAGCCCACCGGCATGTGGCTGCCCGAATGCGCCTACCGGCCCGGCGGCGACTGGGACCCGCCGATCCACTGGGCCAAGGTCCATGGCCGAACCGGCATCGAACACCTCGTTGCGGACGAAGGCATCACCCACTTCTTCGTCGAAAACCACCTCATCGAAAACAGCCGAAGCGAACAAGTCTTTAACGACGGCAAGTGGTGGAAGGTCGGTTGGGAAGAGGCGGCCAAGTATCCCAACCGCGGCTGGCGCAGCGTCAACGAGCCGCAGGGCGTCAACTCCGACGGCACAGGCCTCGCACGTGTCGCCGCCATCGCGCGCGACCCCGACGTCTGCGAAAGTGTATGGTCCGGCGAGATCGGCTACCCCGCCGACGGCGTCTACCTGGAGTTCCATAAAAAATGGAGCCCCAAGCGCGGCCTGCAATACTGGAAAGTCACCGGCAAAAAAACCGACCTCGGCGACAAGCACCTCTACTACCCCGACAACGTCCCCGGCAAAATACACGAACACGCCCAGGACTTCGTCAACAAAATCAAGGACCGTCTGCGAGCGCACCGTGACCTCACCGGCAGGCCCGGCATGGTCACCGCCACCTTCGACGCCGAACTCTTCGGCCACTGGTGGTTCGAAGGCCCAAAGTTCCTCCGCGACGTCATGCTCACACTCAGCGCCGACGATCAGGTCAACCTCGCCACCACTGCCGAGTACCTTGAAGCGAATCCCGTCGATAAGGTCGTCGCACTCCCCGAAGGCTCCTGGGGAGACAAAGGCGACCACCGCGTCTGGGCCAACGAACAGGTCAACTGGATGTGGGACATCGAGTACCGCTGCGAGACCAACTTCCTGCGCTTCGTAAAAGACCTGCCCTGGAAAGAAAACAAACAGGTCCACGAGCTATTGAAGAACGCGGGCCGAGAGTTGTTGCTGCTCCAAGCCAGCGACTGGCCGTTTGTCATCCGCCGGGGTCAGGCGGTGGACTACGGCATCAAGCGCTACATGCAACACGTCGCCCGCTTCGAGAACCTCACCGACATCGCCGAAAAAGTCGCCGCCGACAACGAATACCTCGGCAAACTCACCGAGGTCGAACAGTTCGAGATAAAAGACGCCGAAATACACGACATCATCTTCCCGGAGATAGATCTGGATTGGTGGAAGCCGTAGACAGATTCACTGCGGAGAACGCAGAGGGCGCGGAGAAGATTCGGAGGGGAGTATCCGCAGATTGCGCAGATTACACAGATTTGGATTGCGATTTGCATCTTCTCTTCTTATCTGCGCGATCTGCGTAATCTGCGGATAACCTCTGTATCGTTTTCACTCTGCGGCAAATAAGTCATGCAAATCCTCATCGCCACCTCCAACCCCCACAAACTCGAAGAAATCCGTGCGGTGATTGATGATCCGTCGGTCGAATTGGTGTCGCTGGAGGCGCTACCCGGGGGACAAAAAATCGACGAACCCGTCGAGGATCAGGACACCTTCGAGGGCAACGCCATCCTCAAAGCCCGCTATTACGCCAAAGCCTCCGGCATGCTCTGCCTCGCCGATGACAGCGGCCTGGAAGTCGATGCACTCAACGGCGAACCGGGCATCCGAAGCGCCCGGTACAGCAACACCGATGGCCCCCGCGCCGATCGCGATGCCGCCAACAGCCTCGCCTTAATGAATAACCTCGCCGACACCCCCATCGAAAAACGCGCCGCCCGGTTTGTCTGCGCGATGGCGTTGGTGGATGGTCGCACTCAATGTGAATCGAACGCAACCCCGCGTTCCCACGCGAAGCTAAGCAACAAACCCGCGTCCGAACCCGGAACCACGCGTGGAAACGCGGGGCTAAATACCGACCCGTCCACCGCACTACCGGGTCACACATTGATCGCCGTCGTCCGTGGCACTCTCGAAGGCCGCATCCTAACCATCGACGAAACCGATGACGCTGCCCATCCCGAGCGCGGCCGAGGCTCCAACGGCTTCGGCTACGACCCCATCGTCTTCGTCCCCGACCTCAACAAGACTGTCGCTCAACTCACCGCCTGCGAGAAGAACGCGATTAGTCATCGCGGGGATGCGGTGCGGAAGATGTGGCCACACGTCAAGTCGTTTACAGTTTAGCAATAAGATTAATCACTCAGTCAACTGGATTTCTCTGGACATTTTGGAGCCTGAGTTGATAATAATGACAGGTACATTGTTATTTATTTACAACAATTCAGGGCCATTACATGCTATTGCCTTACGCCAGCCAGGATATTGACCTGCGCTTTGTTGCGATGGTGTCGTCAGCGGGGCTTGCCCTGATGGGGATGCTTGCAGCCGTCATGCTCACGCTGACTGGACCTTGGCCAACCGACTACAACGTTCAGGTATGGTGGTTATACAAGCTTGTGTCCACCCTCGGCCCAACGACCATTGCAGTCTTGTGGTGCTACTACATGATTGTCTTGGGATTTGTTTTTAGCTATCGACGAACCGACATCGGCGATTGGGTGCTGATCGCCTCATTTATATTCGTTGGTGGTTACGAATTAATCGTTATGATCGCATCGGCCTCTCCCTGGATATCTTATTGCATGTCTGTCATGTAACACACCGCGGTCATAACATTTCGATGAGCCGCTGTCGATCCCGCGAAACTTCCTGATAAATTTTCGCCACCGCTTCACCGGTGAGTTTGTCGAAGTCTTCGCGTCTTGGTGTGATTAATAGGCCGAGCATGTCGACCAGGCCGGGGCTGACTAATATTTGGCCGTCGTCGGTGCCGAAGTTGGTGGGGCGGTGCGAGGCTCGGGGAAAGAGGACGACGCGGAACAGGCCATCGGTGTGCAGTGCCAATGCGTTGAGCATCGGCTCGGGGTCGGTGGGGAAGTGTTCAGCCAGTTTCGCAATTACCTCTTCAACACGTGCAAGCATTGTTGAACGATCACCGCCGACGATCACGATGGCGGGCGGCTCCGGATCAGCGGTCAGGCCGACCGATACGTCACCCGTAACAGACCAATTAATAAAACCGTCCACGTCAGCGATCAACTGCTCCTCAAACGGCGTTGCGCCCAAGGGGATGGCCTGCAGGTGCAGATGGTCGGGGGCGGATGCACCGCACCTCGGGCCGTTGTAAAATACCGTGAATTGCCCGCTCAAACGCTCAGCCAACTCCAGCATCTTGGGTAGACAGGTATCGATCCGTTGCGGCTGATGTTCAAGCGTCGGCACGGTGAAGTGGGGGTTAAAGATCGGCATCGGGTTGCAAAGAAAAACGTACCCGCCCCCAGCATCCACGCCGCGCTGCTCGGCGGGGCGGTTCTTCTCGCAAAGGAAGCAGGGACGTGCCGCGATCGACTTGGCATCCACCTTTGCCGACGCGCTGACCGCCCGACCGGGATTGAACTGCAACCTGCAACGCAACCCACCAAACGCGACCTCGCGCACTTCGGAATTTGCAAGACAATCAACACCCTTGGTCATCATCGGCCACTCGTTGCGCTGCGCATCCCATAGCGACTGCAACTGGCCCGTCAGGTCATTTGCTTGAGCCACAAGCCACCCCCGCGTTGATCTTCTGCCGAGCCATGACCTCAAGCGTCCGAAGCCGATCCTTATAGTGGTCGTGCCGATTCTTCACATCCAACGGCAGATCCGCATCCGTGTTGTCGTCCCACCGCCGGCACAAGTACAACGCATCGTACATACGGGCGATTTCGTATCGGCGCGACAGGGTCATCGCGATCCCGTAATCTTCGCCGTAGCTTGTGTTGGGTAGCGGGTTGTCGCGCATGACCCGTGTGCTGAATGCACGCGGCGCGCCGATCCCGTTAACCCGCAGCAAGTTGTTTCGGCCGTTGTCACGGGTCCATTCCTTGTGGTCGATCAAACCCGGTGGGATCTCTTCAAGATCGAAGTTCACCATCCGGTACGCACCGACGACCATCGCGTAGGGGCCTTGCTCCAACGCAGCCGCCATGCTTGCAACCGTTTTGTCGTCGCTGTAGATGTCGTCGCTGTCGAGCTGGATCGCCCACTTGCCGCAGTGCTTACTTTGCAGCGCATAGTTCCAACACCCGCCGATGCCTAAGTCTAAAGGCCCGGGGATCAGGTGCACCAGGTCCGGGTACTTCTTACAGGCCTCTTTGAGTAACTCGGTCGTGCCGTCGGTCGAGTGGTTATCGACGATGATGACGTTGAAGTCGAAGTCAGCCGACTGCTCGCAAGCGCTCTTGACGGCATCGGCGACGGTCTTGATCCGGTTGCGCACGGGGATGATGATGCTTGCTTTAACCGGGAAGTCGCCATCAACCTCCGGCGCCTGGAAGGCCGGTTCAAGGTAAGCACCGATACGCTTGAGGTGCTCAGTGACGATGTTTTCTTTTTCGAGTTGAGCCGCCTGGTTGCGCGGGTCGACGTAGTCAAAGAGCTTCTTGCCGGTGGGGCGGTCGTCGGGATTGGGTCTTGTGTAGAGCGGTTCGGGCAGACGGATCGGCATGCCCACCGCCGAGACGCGCAATCGAAGATCGTAGAATGCGCCGCCTTCGGAATCCATCAGATCGCCGGCATCGGAGAGTGCTTGTTTGATCGCTTTACAGGACCAAGCGGTGACAGGCCCGAACTCGAAGTCGTCGCGTAAGCTGCCGAGTTGAAAATCATTGGTCGGGCAGGGCTTTGGGCCATCGACCGAGTCCTGAACGAAGTGGCTGTAAACCATCGACGCGCCGCTGCTGCAGACCGCCTTGGCCAATCGCTTCAATGACGCTGTTGACATCGTGACCTCGTCCTGCACGCAGACCATCACGCCGGTATCACCGAGTGAAGCCAACACGCCGCGCCACACCTCTCCAGCGAAAGGCTTGTCGGTGACGACCTGCTCTATCTTGAAAGATGAATCAACAGCTTGCGTCTCCGGGCCGATCAACACGACACGGCCAACGGGGGCGACCGGGGGGTCAGACCAAGCGGATAAAAAACGATTCAGCCAGCCATCGGTCAGGCCGGTGTGGGGGATCACAACAGTAATCACTGCGACATCTCCATAAGGATAAAAGTTTGCATCAGTATCGGTGGGGTTAATTATCGAGCCATCGGCGGGAGTCGGTCGGGTCGTAGGCCATGTCGCCCTCATCGGCGCAGGCCTCGTGGCTGAATATCCGTTCGGCGATCTGCCGGTGTGCGTCACAGCCGATGATCGACAGGTCTGGGTTCTGCTGCGGGGGCTGGGTATATTGCGTGTTGAATGCGTCCTGCCGACGGTTGGCGGTCGCGATCATCTTAGCAAGTGAATCGTCTTTCTCGGCGGCTTGGGTGAGTGTATCGATCGCCGAGTGCATCACATCCGGGTGGTGACACGCCAGCAGGCAGTCAGCACCCGCCGCTGCGCCGACCACGACCGCCTGGTTGACCCCGTAGTGGTCGGTGATCGCTTTCATTTCGAGGTCATCGCTAATGACCAGCCCGTCAAAGCCCATCTCTTTGCGCAGTAGGCCGTCGATGATGCGCTTACTCATGGTCGCGGGGTATTGGCTGTCCAGCGCCTCGTAAATGATGTGGGCTGTCATAACACCCGCAACCCCAGCCCGGCAGGCGGCGCGGAATGGGGCTAGTTCGATATCATTGAGTCTTGCCAAGTCGTGTGACACACGGGGCAGATTCTTATGGCTGTCCTCGACCGTGTCGCCGTGACCCGGGAAGTGTTTGGCGCAGGCGGCCATCCCTTCTGATTGCATTCCTTGCATCAACGCCAGCCCCATCCGTGTAACCAGATCGACTTCGCTTGCGAACGATCGGGCGGCGATCACAGGGTTGTCTTCGTGCGTATCCACATCCAGCACCGGGGCAAGGTTCATGTCGAACCCAACCGCCCGCAGTTCTCGTGCGAAGATCCGCCCAACATCACGCACCAATTCTTCATCGCCTATCTTCCCCAGCACGCGCATCGGCGGGGTCTGAGTAAACGGGCTTTGCACACGCATGACCCGTCCCCCCTCGTGGTCGATCGACACGGGCAGGGGCCTGCCAGCATGCTGCTTGATCTGCCGGGTCAGGGTCGCCGCTTGCGTGGGTGATTCGATATTGCGAGCAAAGAGGATCACCCCGCCGACCCCACGGTCCAGCAGGCGCATCAGATCATCGCTGGGCGTCGTTCCATGGAAACCGACCCAGAACATTCTCGCAACATCTGATTCAAGATCGGGCATCGGTCAAACACTTTCGCACAATGGTACAAATTGGTTTCACTGCAGAGAACACAGAGAACACAGAGAAGAAAAGAGTTTTGACAGGATGACAGGATTTTCAGGATAGGATAAAAGGGTTATCACACTCCGAATCTTATCCCGCCAATCCTGTCATCCTGTCTATGTCTTCCTCCCCGCGCTGTACTCTTTGTGGCCTCTGTGGTTAATAATCCTTGTCCTTGCCTTCACTCCCCCTGCGACTCGATCCGGAACTCGATGCCGTTACGTTCCAGCAGCGTCCCCACCGACTGATACAACACCGCGATCGCGTTGTGGTAATCGGTCAAGGCCCGCGCCTCCTGCACCTCGGCATTGGCCAGCCGTTCCTGTGTGGAGAGTTTCTGATTAATAAGGAATTGCGGGGTCAGCGCCACGCCGGACGCCTCCTGCACCTCGATCGCACGCAGGTTGTCCGCCGCCGCACGCCGTGCGGCGCGGGTCGCGCCGATCAATTCGTAGGATGTTTGCACGTTCCGCAGTGCGATCTTCACCTCAAGCACCACGTCCTGCGCCTGGCGCTGATATACCAACGCCGTCGCCCGCCGTTCGATCTGACGCTGACGGTACAACCCCTCAGCCCGACGGTTGCCAATCGGCATCTCAAACTGTGCGCCCAGGATGTAATCAATAAAATCGCCGTCACCCAGGTTGTTGTACGCCGCCTGCCCGTTCCCGATCGCCACGCCGTTCACCGCCACGCTCGCCGACAAGTTCAGTAACGGCAGCCTCGCGTTGTCCGCAACACGCTGACGGATCGACGAATCCTTGATATCCAATAACGCGATCTGCATCTCCGGGCGGTGACGCAACGCCGTGGTCACCAGGTCCAACAGGCTGAACTGGATCGGCTCATCCGTCGGCTGATCGATCGGCACAATCAACGTCTCATCCGCCAAAGGCAGATCGGTCGAGTTGATCAACCGCTTGAGTTGGTCCGAGGCTGTCCGTACCGCCGACCTGGCACGGATCACATCCGCGCGATGCAATTCGACGAAACTGTTGGCCTCGGTGATTTCTACGGGGCTGGCATCATACCCCCGCCGTTCGATCAGCCGATCACGGTCATGGGTCGAACGCTCCAGCAGCCGCATACGCACACGCAACTGCTGATGGGTGAACGCCACTTCCCAATAACCCGCTTCCACCTGCGCGACCACATCAAGCAGCCGGCGTCTTAACTGCTGCGCCTCCGCCAGCCGATCGTTCTGCGCCAGCACGATGTTCGTGCGGTTGATGTCCGACCCGAAGTTTCGCAGCAACGGCTGTTGAAGATTGATCAGCACATCCGCGTCATAAAACTTATTCACGCCAAACACGCTGGGGACTGCTTCGTTGCGGTTCAGATCGGTCTGGAACGTGATCTGCCCGCCGGAGATCAACGGCTTGCGGATCCCCGTGCTCAGTTGCACATCCTCGCGCTGGGTGTTCCCCGACAGCCCCGGCACAAACCCGCCGGGCTGGGGGGTGTCCAGCTTGGAATAGCTGATATCCGTAAAGAATGTCGCGTCGAAAACAGCCTGTGCCTGGACGATCCTTGTCTCACTAATCGCTGGGGTCATCCGCGCGATCTGCAGGTCAAGATTATTCCTCACCGCCAGCGCGACCGCCTCCTGCAGGGACAGCCGAACGGCCCGCACGGTTTCCTGACCCAGCAGGTCCGTCCCCGGATCCAGCTTCATATCCTTATAAGCGCTCAGCCCGCTCATCTCATCCAGCTCAGCCCGGCGATCATCGCTCAGCTCCGATTCAACATCGCTAGGCTCCCGGCTCAACTCGATCACCTGCGCCCCAGACACCGCCGACAGATGCGCCCGATGCGCCGCGATCATCGACTCACGAAGCGCCTGCTCCTCGCTGCGCTGCATCGGCCCCTGGCACCCCACCAGCCAGCACGCCGACACCATGCCCGCATAGGCAAAACTCGACTTTATATGTTGTTTCAGAATCATGGAACCGGGATCATACGCCCCCATCCCCGACGACGCCAACCCCTTACATGCCCCATCCGACCCTCGCCCGCCACATGGCCCACACCCTCCGAGGCTGCTACAATACTTGGCTCAACAACGACCGGACCATTCGCCGGCCCACACGGTAAATGCCCGCCATAGGCACGCTTAAAGCCAATCAATAAGCCACAGGACGCAATGCCATGCCACGACCCATGACCATGACCGAAAAAATCTTCGCCGCCCACTGCGGTCAAGATGAAGTCTCCCCCGGCGATAACGTCTGGGTCGACGTCGATGTCCTCATGACTCACGACGTCTGCGGCCCAGGCACCATCGGCATCTTCAAGAAAGAGTTCGGCCAGGACGCACAGGTCTGGAACAAAGACGCTCTGGTCATCATCCCCGACCACTACATCTTCACCGCTGACGAAAAGTGTCACCGCAACATCCAGACCCTCCGCGACTTCGTCAAAGAGCAAGGCCTGAAGTATTACTACGACCCCGACTTCTTAAATACCGAAGAAGGCTCCGGCTTCCCCAACCCGTACCGCGACCCGACCAAGACCAACTACAAGGGCGTCTGCCACAAAGCTCTCCCCGAGGAAGGCCACTGCCGACCAGGCGAGATCCTGCTTGGCACGGATAGTCACACCTGCACCGCCGGCGCCTTCGGCCAGTTCGCTTCAGGGGTCGGCAACACCGACGCCGCATTCACACTCGGCACCGGCAAGACCTGGCTCAAAGTCCCCCCGACCATGAAGTTCACCTTCCACGGGTCGATCCCACACTACCTCACCGCCAAGGACCTCATCCTCGCCGTCATCGGTGAGATCGGCGTCGCCGGCGCGACCTACAAAACCATGTACTTCACAGGCGACGGCGTCACCAGCCTGTCCCTCGAAGACCGCATGACCCTGACCAACATGGCCATCGAGGCCGGCGGCAAGAACGGCGTCTGTGATGTCGACGAAAAAACCCTCGCCTACGTCCGCGCACGATCCACCAAGCCCGATTGGACCGTCTATAAAGACGACCCCGACGCTGAATACTGCTACGAACACGAATGGGACTTAGGCACGATGGAGCCTATGATCGCCAAGCCCCACAGCCCGGACAACAAAGACACCGCCGCCAACTGCAGCGACGTCCAGCTCGACCGCGCCTACATCGGCTCCTGCACCGGCGGAAAAATCACCGACATGATCTTCGCCGCAGCACTATTCGTCGGCAAAAAAGTCAAAATCCCCACCTTCGTCGTCCCCGGCTCCACCGAAGTCCACGCCGACATGCTCCGCCTGAATATCCAAGGCGAAACCAAAGGCCAAGGCGAAGATTCCATCCACGACATCTTCGTCAACGCCGGCTGCCAAATGTCCGCCTCAAGCTGCGCCGCCTGCCTGGGCGGCCCCAAGGACACGTTTGGCCGACTCAACGAACCCATCAACTGCATCTCCACCACCAACCGAAACTTCCCCGGCCGTATGGGCCACAAAGAAGCCGGCGTCTACCTCGCGTCCCCCCTGACCGTCGCCGCGTCAGCCCTGACCGGCCACATCACCGACCCGCGGGAGTTCGTCAGCGAGCCGATCGCTACGGGGAGCGCGGGGGTGGTGTGATGAAAAATGCTTGACTTTTACCCTGTATCAGGGTAAAATAAACGCGTAATTCCTTTATTTATAATTGGTTAGCATTCGCATTGCGATCGTATTAGATTAAATAAGGTCCAATAATATTTAGTACTTAGACTAGTACATTGCACCCCAAGCGGTATACTTCCGGCATCACAGGCTCTAGATTCAATACAATCAAATAACGGTGGGAAAAATGAATCAAGTGTGCCTCAAGCAATCTAAAGATACCGGTTCTAGCCAGCCGAAAAAGTCTGTAATGCTGCGCGAACACATCAACAAGCTTCGGAACCTACGCAGTCGATCGACATTATCGAGATTGACTCAGGATGCTCCCACTTCATCTGAGCTGTCCCGCGAAGTAATTCGAGAATATCTTGCGGCGCTTGCACCGTCCGGTGAACAACTTCCACCTGGATCTTTGTCCAAGGACCTCGAAGCAGTTAGCAATCTTATCGCATCGTTGTCTGATGCAACTGATGAAGATATTCTTACGCCTGAAGAGGCGGACACCGTAATAAATTTTGTCATGTCAAAATTCATTGAGCGGCGATTTGATCGTACGCTTTTTAATATGTTGCATCCGTCAACTGGATCATGGTTTTTGCTAGCCGCAGGATTGTCTAATGAGCCCACAGAAACAAAATTCCGAACCCGAGTCGAATCCGACACAGGATTCTGAAATTGAGAACGCATTGCCACCGGATATCGAAAACGATAAAAAGGTGGAAAACGTTATCAAGAAGCTCGAGGAAGAAAAGCCGGAAGTGTTTACTCAGATAATGGCCATGGCTGGCTCTATGGGCAACCCTCTTCATCAAAAGATGAATGAGGAGCACATATCAACTGTACTTGGTTTAGCTGTCAGTCATGACGAGCGAGAATATGATCTTGCAAAACGAAGGCAATTAATATCCGCATCCAGCCGTTGGTTCAAATTAGCGGTTTTGGTACTCGTACTCGTGTTCATAAGTATCATGATAGTTACATTTAGAAATCAACCAGATGTTCTTGTGCCTTTGATAACTGGAATTCTTGCATTCGCCGGTGGTTTTGGCAGTGGTTGGGGTATAGGACGATCAAAAGAATAATTGTCTTTAATCGTATAGCTCAGTCCATGCCCCTAACCCCCAAACAAAAACGCCAACTAAAACAACCTGGCCAGGCCCTGGCTGACGGGTGCCAGTTTGGTGCAGCCGGGCTGGGGTTGTTTGATAGTCTCGGCCTTGGCCCAAGGCTTTGGCGCCATGATGGTTGACCATAACAAGCAGGCCTATATTGTTGTGGCACGATAATATGGGTATGATTGGGTACCCATATTACGGTTAAGCAGCATATGACACCCGATCCATTCACCCAGACAAGCATACGAGCGGGGGGCTACATCCGGCAGCCTGAGGGTTATCGGGCGTTTTTACCTAAGCCGCTGCCACCAGACCCGCCGATTGTCTGGAGCGAAGAGCTTCAAGAACAACTGTCGCTGGCCGATCGAGCGGTAGCCAGGCTGGATGGGGCGGCATCAATCCTGCCCAACCCAGAACTGTTTGTCTTTATGTACGTCCGCAAGGAAGCGGTCTTATCAAGCCAAATCGAAGGTACCCAAGCCTCGCTATCCGACGTCTTGGAATATGAAATCAATCAAGCCAAATCCAGCCAAGACAGTGATGTGCCTGAAGTACTGAATTACATCACCGCGATGACGCAGGGTTTGGAAAGGCTATCCAGCTTGCCGCCATCCACACGCTTGATCTGCGAAATTCATCAGCCGTTACTGGCGGGCGTTCGCGGTCAAGAAACTCAGCTGGGCGAACTCAGGCGGTCTCAGAATTGGATCGGTCCCGGGGGCTGCACGCTGAATCAAGCGACATTCGTCCCCCCCCCGCCCCAAGAGATGCGGGCGGCACTGGACCAATTACAAAAATTCATCAACGATGACGCGCCGATGCCTTTACTGGCGAAGATCGGCCTGGTCCACGCCCAGTTCGAAACCATCCACCCGTTTCTTGATGGTAATGGCCGGGTCGGCAGGCTCTTGATTACATTCATGCTTTGTTGGAAGAAAGCCCTTGAACGCCCATTGCTGTATTTATCGCATTACTTCAAGCTGCACAGGGAAGCGTACTACAATCACCTTCAATCCGTCAGATTAAACGGCGATTGGGAAGGGTGGCTCAGTTTCTTTTTCCAAGGCGTTTACGAGGTAGGCCAAGAGGCCACCGCAACGGCACGAATGATTGTCGAGTTAAGAGAGCGAGACCGCCAAAAATTAACCGGCGTACTGGGACGAGGGACGGCTTCTGGAATTGCTGTTCTCGAAGACCTGTACCAACAACCGGTAACATCCGTTAACCGCGCAGCCAAAACGACCGGCTTAACATTTGCCAGTGCAAATTCACTCATCAATCGGCTTGTAGAGATGGGGATATTGCATGAAATCACCGGGGGAAACAGGAACCGACTTTTCCTTTATCAAGAATACCTCAACCTTTTCCGTGACACAGACACAGCCAATCCACCTACTTCCCAATAACCCACTATGCCCCTAACTGGTAAACAAAAACGCGAACTCAAACAACGTGGCCAGCACATGCCCGACGACTGTCGCCTGGGCAAAGGCCTATTTAGCGATGAGTTTGTCGGGCACCTTAACCGGCTGCTGGATAAGCAGGAACTGGTCAAGATGCGCTTCGCTGATCTGGAGGGCAAGGACCGCAAGGCGTTGGCCAAGGCGGTCTGCCAGGCGGTCAACGCGGAGTGTGTGCAGGTGGTGGGGCGGACGGTGCTGATGTACCGCAAGGGGCCGAAGGTGAAGATGAAGGCGAAGGGGCGGAACCCCGGAAGTCCGGGGTCTTAGGGCTAGGGATTGGGGATTGGGGATTGGGGATTGGGGATTGGGGATTGGGGATTGGGGATTGGGGGATCGTATCCGTGTCTATCTGTGGCCGACCCTCTGGGGTGAATCCACTCTTTCAGCTTCCCCCTCTATGGGGCCACCCTCTGACCGCCTGCTCGGTGTCCTCTGGGGTGATCCCCCATCTTTATCTCCCATCCGTGTTCATCTACGTTTATCCCTGTTCCAACTCGGCTCGGCCGCCGCGCCCGTGCGCTCAAACCTGTCCGAAGCCTGTGTATAGGGAGGCGCGTTTTTTCTTGGGTATCGAAACCTGATCGACGCATCGCGGCCCCCGGCCTCCCCCGGCCCCCCCCCGGACATCCCCCGGACATCCCCTCGGACACAAGGCGGACACATGCATCACCGACACAAAGTATTGATAAAAAATCGGTTTATAAGGCAAACAAGCGTGCGGCCAGCCCGGCCTACCCCCTTTAGGCGGACATCTTGTGACCTGTTGATTGACAGGTATTTAAGACGCAATCTTTGTGTCGTGGGGGAGGGGGGGCGGACAGTGTCCCGGCGAGCGAGGGTCTTGGGCGATACATGCCTAACACACTTGGGCTGGCTTTTTATCGGCACTCGCCTTAGCGGACCGATATGTCTATTATATGCGGTCTTAAAAACCAACCTACCTATACGAATCGAGAATCAGCCGATGACCGACACGAACACAGCTATACCTCACAAACCACACCGCGGCGGCATCCAGTGGAACAACCTCAACTGGTCCGTCATCATCGGCATCGGCGGGATGCACATCATCGCGCTGGGCGCGTTTATCCCCGGAACGTTTTCATGGAGCGGCCTGCTGATGGGCCTGTTCCTCTCCTGGGTCACCGCAGGCGTCGGCATCACGCTCTGCTACCACCGCCTGCTCACTCACCGATCATTCAAAACCCCCAAATGGTTCGAGTACTTCCTCACCACCTGCGGCTGCCTGGCCTGGCAGGGCGGGCCTGTCACCTGGGTCGGCGTACACCGCCTGCACCACAAGCATTCCGACACCGACATGGACCCGCACTCTCCAAACCACGGCTTCACCTGGGCACACATGCTCTGGACACTCCACGACAAAGTCGAAGGCATCAACGGCCACGATGCAGCCAAGGACCTGCTCCGCGACAACGGCCTACGGCTACTGGATAAATACTTCTGGGTCCCCCAGCTCATTTTGTCCATCGGGTTGCTCGGCGTCGGCTACGCGATCGGCGGCTGGCAGCTTGGGCTGTCCTGGATCATCTGGACCGTCGCGATCCGCACGATCTTCGTCTACCACGGCACATGGTTCGTCAACTCCGCTGCACACACCTGGGGCTATCAGAACTACGAAGAGACCGGCGAAAAATCCACCAACCTCTGGTGGGTCGCGCTCTGGAGCTTCGGCGAAGGCTGGCACAACAACCACCACGCACACCCACGCTCCGCCGCGCACGGCCTGCGCTGGTACGAACTGGACCCGACCTACTGGGCTATCGTCGTCCTCTCATGGGTCGGCCTGGCACACACCATCGTCCTGCCACGTCCCGACCAGATGCCCGATGCCACCGGGAATAAGGCTCCCAAGCCAGCCGCTTCCACCACCACCGCGATCGATCCGCCCGAAAATATCACCACCTCAAGCGCCACCCCACCGGCGGCCTGAGACAAGATCGAGATACACAGGTGGGCCAACCGCATCACCTGTTGTAACCCAATGCAACCGGGACGATGTGGGTGGTAACCTGCCTACAATGCCGCCATGCGCCGTCCAACTGACCCGACATCCAAGGCCGTAGCCGTGTCCATACCGACGGACGCTGGATTACCTAAAACGCTCGGCGGCAAGCTCGCCGGGCTGTCGTTGCGTCGGCAGGTCTGGGTGCTGGCGATCTGGCCGTTGCTCGAACAGGTCATGGCGTTCATGGTCGGAACAGTCGACATGGTGCTG
The DNA here is from genome assembly GCA_024279275.1 of Planctomycetota bacterium. GTDB lineage: Bacteria > Planctomycetota > Phycisphaerae > Phycisphaerales > Phycisphaeraceae > JAJRRS01. The sequence continues at coordinate 21,782 of JAJRRS010000028.1, forward strand.
GCGGCGAGATTGCAGCCCGAAAAACTCGCGATCGCAGCGAATGATGCGCTGGGTGTTGCGGGCTACGTCGGCTGGCTGATGGGCATGATGATGGGTGCGGTCGGCATAGGCGCCTCTGCACTGGTCGCCCGCGCGATCGGCGGCAGACACAAACGACTCGCCAACGCGGCGCTTGGCCAGGCGATCCTGTTGGCGATCATCGTAGGGTTCGCGATCGGCCTGGTGGTGTTCGTCCTGGCGGGGGGGATCGCTCAGCTTGCCGGGATGCGCGGGCAGGCACTGGATCTTAGCCGGGTCTATTTAAGAATCATCACGATCGCCGCACCGATGAGCGCCATCCTCTTCGTCGGCGGGGCCTGTCTGCGCGCCTCCGGCGACACACGCACACCCTTCGGTGTCGTCGTCGTCGTCAACATCGTCAACATCATCGCCAGCCTGCTGTTCGTCTACGGCCCGGCCCCCATCGGTGGCCACGGCGTCGCCGGGATCGCCACAGGCACCGCCATCGCATGGGTCGTGGGGGCCATCCTGACACTCGCCGTACTGGCACGCGGCAACAGCCTGATCAAACTACGGCTCGCAAGGCTCCGCCCTCACTGGCACACCGCACGGCGGATCATCCGCGTCACGTTCCCCCAACTCGTCGAGAGCCTGGGCATCTGGGGCGGCAACTTCCTGGTCCTCATCATCATCGGCAAGCTCGCCAAAGAAGGGCTGATGGGTTCACACATGTGGGCGGTGCGCATCGAGTCCGCCAGCTTCCTCCCGGGCTTCGCACTCGCCGGGGCCGCAGCCATCCTCGTCGGGCAATACCTCGGCGCCAACGATCCCGTCATGGCTCGACGCTCCGCGCTCTATTGTTGCGCGATCGCTGTCGTCGTGATGTCACTCTCCGGCCTGCTGTTCATCACGATCCCGGACCTACTGATCGGCGTGTTTACGCCCGTGCCGTTACACCGTGAAATCTCACCGCAATTGTTGTGGATTTGCGGCTGGGTCCAGCCGTTCTTCGCCGTCGCCATCGTCCTGAGCCACGCGATCAAAGGGGCAGGCGACACCCGCTCGACCATGATCATCGGCTACGCCAGCCTGTTCCTGGTCCGCCTCCCATTAGCCTACCTTCTGGGTATCCACTACGGCTATGGCCTGGTCGGCGTGTGGTACGGCCTATGTGGCGAGATGGTCGTTCGCGGCCTGCTGTTCGCCGCACGCTTCGCACAAGGCGGATGGCTAAAAACTCAGGTGTAACAATAACACCTCAAAACATGTTCGCGTATCCTGATTTTTCTTGACTGGATTTACCCCGAACCGCACGGTTACTCACTAAACAGCCGTGCCTGCCTGGGGGTGTCCCGGGGGTCGTCAGACATGAAGCTAAACGTCCCGCCGATACGGTACGTCTTGCTCATCAGCTTCATGACATAACAAACCTTGATCGGCAACAACAATTCTTCACCCGCCACCGATTCAAGATTGATATAGAGCACCGCGTCCATCGGCACATCGTGTTCGGTCAACAGCCCCAACCCGTTCAAAGAAAGGTCCGTCGCCCAGCCCCGGTACAACGGCTTATAACCCCCCGCGACCACGCCCAGCGTCACCGGCGCATGAATCGCTCGGCGCATCGACGACCGCAGCCCCATATCAAAGACCGCCTCATCGTCCAGCCGATCCAGCAGCCCCGCGAGCGCCTGCCTGGGGCTTACATCCTGTTGTTTGAGATGACTTTCCACAGGCTCACTATCGGCAGGTCTCGGCCCAGACTTAGTCACGTCTGGCCCGCCTAAACCCATAAATACATCAACCCCATCACTCAAACTCGCATAACCCTTACGACTTGCCCCAAACCACGTCCACCCGGCTAAACTCTGGCTATGGACCCGCCCATTCCCAACAAGACCGCCTCGGCCCGCCCACGGATCATGGGTATCCTCAACCTCACCCCCGACAGCTTCTCCGATGGCGGCCAGCACAACGAACACGACCAAGCTATCAACCACGCCCTGGCCATGGCCTCGCAAGGCGCAGACATCATCGACATCGGCGGCGAGTCCACCCGCCCCGGTGCCCAACGCATCGATTCCAACGAACAACTCGCCCGCGTACTGCCGGTTATCCAGACCCTGCGCCAAAGGTTCGATGAAGCAACGCACTGCGGGGGGCCGGGGCATCCGGGGGCGGGACATCCGGGGGCGGGGGTCAAGATAAGCATCGACACCACCCGCGCCGATGTCGCCGCCGCTGCGATAGACGCAGGTGCTTGCATCCTCAACGATGTCAGCGCAGGCCGGGAAGACCCCGAAATACTCGCCCTCGCCGCCGAACGCGCCCTGCCCATTATCCTCATGCACATGCAAGGCCAGCCCGGCACCATGCAGGACCGCCCCAGCTACACCGACGTCGCCGCCGAGGTCCGCGAATTCCTCCTCGAACGTGCCCAGGCCGCCCAGGATGTCGGCATCAAACGCAACCAGATCATCCTCGACCCGGGCATCGGCTTCGGCAAAACCGCCGAGCACAACCTCACCCTCCTGCGCTCCCTCCCAAACCTCGTCGCCCTTGGCTACCCCATCATGATCGGTGCCAGCCGAAAACGCTTCATAAGCGAGTTCGGCCCACCGCCCCCGGATGCCCCAAATGACACAAACAGCGGGGAACCATGTAGCGGTGGGGGGGTGACAGCAGATCGGCTGGGTGGCACCTGCGCGATTACCGCTCACTGCGTCGCCGTCGGCGTAAATATCCTGCGGGTCCACGATGTCGCCCCCAACCGCCAAGCCGCCGACATCGCCTTTGCTCTCTGTGGGCCTGACAGGCGAAAAATTTCGTAAATTTTCACACACCATCCAATTCCGTTAGGGAATTGTTCAGAATGTGGATAAGGTGTGAATAACCCTGGGTTTGGGTGCGATCCCACCAGTACAGACCCGGCCTTGATTATCAGACCACAGACCCTTAAATATGTGTCTTAATCTATTGTGTAAAACGATTTAGACGAAAATCACCCAGCCCGTTCATAACTTCAAGTGCGAACGACAGCTTTGGCGATAATATCTGTGTGAGGGGACACCCCAGCACCACCCGGTGCAACGTGATCCCGGAAAAGCCCGGCATCAGGACTATAGAACCGTTGGGCCATTGTTTGTTCAGGAGCCAGTCATGAGCGAAGTATCCCCCATCCACCGACCCGTCGCGCCGACGCTCGAGCCACACTCGAGAACCGCACGCACACAGACCCAGGCCGAC
>JAJRRS010000029.1 GCA_024279275.1 Planctomycetota bacterium
GGAACCCAGCGGCGCGACACGCCGATATGATTCCCCGTCGATTGCCGACAAAGAACACACGATGCGCGACCCCAACGTCACCCGGCACTACATCGGCCTGCTGTGCCCCGGCCCAAGCGCGCAGGACGAAAACCGTTACGCCGCGAAGGTGCTTGCCGACGTGCTAGGCGACTCCGATGGTTCGAGGATTTACTGGGCACTGGTCGAGCCTGGGCTTGCTGATGAGGCCGACTTCTCGTTTATGCCGCAGGATCAACTTGGGTGTTACCTGGGTTATGCTTCGTGCGACCCCGATCGGGCTGAGCAGGTTGAAGCGTTGTTGATTAAGACGATTGATTCCGCAGTGGACAACCTCACCGATGATGAGGTCGAGCGGGCCAAGAACAAGCTCGCCACCAGCGCGACCCTCCAAGGCGAAAGCCCCCGTGGCCGAATGACCTCGATCGGATCGACCTGGTCCTATCTGGGTAAACACCTGCCGCTTGAAGAAGAACTCGCACGGGTCATGGCTGTCACCTCTGATGACATCCGTCGGCTGTGTGCCGACTCACCGTTCTCGCCCAAGACCATTTTGCGCCTGGGGCCGGGGTAACGTTTCAGTCCTCCGCCTACCATCAAACCCACCCGGCGGTCTTAGACCCCGGGTTTTTTTGTTAGGATGGTGGGGATGAAAAATGAGATTCAGAAGAATCACGGAGGGCGCGGAGACACGGAGACACGGAGAAGAGCGGAGCGGTCGGTGCCTGATGAGTTATCATTGGATGGACTTATCGAACGTGTCATCGGCTGTGCGATTGAGGTACATCGAGAGTTGGGGCCGGGTTTTCAGGAAATCACTTACCACAGAGCTTTGATGATCGAACTTGATCTCTGTGATATTTCTTATAAAGCCGAAGTGCCAGTTACATTAAATTACAAGGATCAGCCTATAGGCGAAGGCCGGATCGACCTGCTGATCGACAGCCGCCTGATCGTCGAACTTAAAGCTACCGAGGACAACCCGAGAACATTCAGCCGACAGGTCGCGTCTTACCTGAAAGCGTCTGGCCTGCCTATCGGATTAGTCATCAATTTTCAGGTTGCCGTTCTTAAGGATGGCCTCGCCCGAGTAATCAACTAATAATGATTCTCTTCTCCGTGTCTCCGTGTCTCTGCGCCCTCCGTGATATCCTGAATTAATATGCACACTATCCCCCAAATCCTCGAAGACCTCCGTGCCGGGAAGATGATCGTTCTTGTGGATGACGAGAAGCGTGAGAACGAGGGCGACCTTGTTTGTGCCGCCGAGTTCGTGACGCCGGACGTGACGAACTTCATGCTCAAGGAAGGCCGGGGGATGCTCTGCGTTGCGTTGGGTGGGGCGGTCTGTGATCGGCTGGACCTCCAGCCGATGAGCCGGGTCAATACAAGTCAGCGGAGCACCGCCTACACCGTGACAGTCGATGCCCATCAGCGGTTCGGCGTGACCACCGGGGTCAGTACCCTGGACCGCGCGACCACGATCAAATTGCTGGCCGACGACGATGCGCGGCCGACCGATTTTGATCGTCCCGGCCACATGCAGCCTCTGCGCGCCCGAGATGGGGGGACGCTGGTGCGATCAGGTCAGCCCGAGGGGTCGGTGGACCTCTGCCGATTTGCCGGGCTTCGTCAGGCCGCAGCCATCATCGAGGTGATGAATGAAGATGGCACAATGGCGCGTCGGCCTCAACTCCTTGAACTGTGCGAGAAGCACAACCTAAAAATGTGCTCCGTGGTCGATATCGTCCACCACCGGCTCAAACACGAACAACTGATCGAACGCATCGACACCGTTCCGTTCGAGAATGACCTGGGCGAGTTTACCCTGATTGCGTACCGCTCTTTAGTTGATCCGTTCCCGCACATCGCGCTGGTCGTCGGCGATGTCGGCAAGACCGACCCGCATGGCCAACCCATCCCGATCGACAAGCCGATCCTGGTCAGGATGCACAGCCAGAACCTTTTGGGCGATGTGTTCGGCGACACGACCCAGCCCTCGGGGAAGATACTGCGGGCTTCGATGCGCATGATCCAACAGCAGGGCGGCGGGGCCATCGTCTACCTCCGCCACGAAGGGATGGGGGCCGGGCTTCTCAAACGTCTACAAACCCCCTCCGCCATGATGGACAGCACGCCGGGCGACGATGATCGACCCAATATCGCCAGCAGTCAGACCACCCCCGGCATCCAACCGCCCACCGATAAAGGCGCCTACGGCATCGGCTGCCAGATACTCCGTGACCTGGGCATCCGGCATATCAATCTCATCACCAACCACACCTTCACACCCACCGCGCTTAGCGGCTTCGACTTGTCGATCAACGAGTTTGTTCCCGTGCAAGACGATCAGGGCTAAATATCACAATAAAAAACCGGCACCGATCATGGATCAGTGCCGGTTATGTTTTTACTACGGACAATCAGGTCGAGGGTTATGCTTGGTTAATCAACGGCCGGAGTAACCGCCACCGCCGCCTCCACCACCATATCCGCCGCCACCACCCCCGCCAGCAGGCCGTGGTGCACGCGGTCGTGCTTCGTTGACGGTGAGTTGCCGACCCTCGAAGTCGGTTTCGTTTAGTTTTTCGATTGCGGTCTTGCCTTCTTCTTCGTTTTCCATCTCGACGAAGCCGAAGCCCCGCGAACGCCCGGTCTCCCGGTCGGTGATGATCGCGGCCCGGTTGATTTGTCCGAATTGCGAAAACAGGTCTTCAAGGTCTGTGTCGGTGGTCGTGAAGGTCAGGTTTCCTACATAGATGTTAATCACGGTCGGCCCCAATGCTGTTACTTGCCCGAATGTGTGATATCCCCAGCGAAGCCCTCGGGCGTTTGCCTCGCCGGCGGAATCTGGTGTTGTGTTGGTTAGGTCTGCGTTCCCCGGGAGGATCCTCGGTAGGCACGTTCCACACCCGCTCGCTAGCGAGCAAAATAACGATAACCGTCAGGCTTCTCAGATGCAAGAGAAATCAGGCGGTGCGGGCAGGGTTTTTGATCGGTACGGGCTGGGAGCGGTGGAGACAGCTATTCATGGGGAGATGGGTTCTATTTCTAAGTGAAGTGGTAGCCGGGGGATCAGGGGTGATATAGAATAAGGTGGGGCATGTCGGGGAATACAAGGCTATGATTAAAAACCTTGCCGCACGCATCACGCGGAATCAACCAGCTTTCACACTTGTTGAGTTGCTGGTGGTCATCACGATAATAGTTCTTCTGGTGGGTATTCTGTTGCCGTCGGTCGGGGGTTGTAACTACCCCGTAACGAAGTCAAGGGCTGATCGTTCCAACTTGCATCAGATCGGAATCACGGTGCAGGGGTATGCAGCAAAAAACGACGACCACATCCCCCTTCACCCTCGGTACCTGGCCGCTTTCTTTCATGAATCTGTGAGTCAAAGAGATATCTTTATCAGTCCTTATCAGGATGAAGACGCGGTACTGGACAGAGGCGAGGCTTCCGGGATAGGTTTCCGCTATGGCGGGTATGTGTTTGTCGAGTTGGGGGCATCAATGCTAGATATGGATGCGCCCTCAAAGACGATTGTTGTATACACAGCCAAGGTTTCATCGAAACAGGTCAAGCGTAATGTTTTATTTGTCGACGGCCATGCCGAACAGTTGGAAGAAGAAGCGTTTCTCGCAATGCTGCCGGATGGTATGGATGTGGATGCGTTGGACGGGCCGTAGTGTCGGGTAGGGGGATATGAAATGGAGCGGCGCGATTTGTCGCGGGTCCCATACCCGGAGGGCATGGGCATTGTGTTGTGATGGAGCAAAGGCGCTTGGCCGAATTAACTCAACAACTTCTCAAGGTCTTCGCGTTTGAGGTTGCGTAGGACGCTGTCGTCGCCGCCGACGATGGCTTCGGCCAGGCGGCGTTTGCGGTCTTGCAGTTCGGTGATGCGTTGTTCGACGGTGTCTTCGCAGACCATGCGGTAGGCGAAGACGGGTTTGGTTTGGCCGATGCGGTGGGTGCGGTCGATGGCCTGGGCTTCGACGGCAGGGTTCCACCAAGGATCGAGGATGAAGACGTACTCGGCGGCGGTGAGGTTCAGGCCGAACCCGCCGGCCTTGAGGCTGATCAGGAACAGGGAATTGGATTTATCTTCCTGGAACTGCTTGACGATTTCGCGTCGGTTGCGGGTTTGGCCGTCGAGGTAGCAGTACTTGATGCCCATCTGATCGAGGCGCGGTTTGACCAGTGACAGCATGGAGGTGAACTGGCTGAAGACCAGGGCTTTGCTGCCCTCGTCGATGATGTCGGCCAGGCGATCCATGAGTGAGTCGAGCTTGGCGCTGGGTTCGTTGGCGTATTTTTGATCGATCAACCCGGGGTGGCAGGCGGCTTGGCGCAGACGCAGGAGTGCTTCGAGGACCATGAACGCGGGGCGTCCGCCGATGCTGCCGCCGCGTTTGGTTTCTCCGCCGGGCGCGTCCAGTTGGGTGAGCAGTTGGCTGTGGTAGTAGGCACGCAGGTCGTCGTAGATCTTGCGTTGGGCAGGTTCCATCTGGCAGACGATGGTTTGTTCGGTCTTCTTGGGGAGGTCTTTGAGCACCTGGCTCTTGGCACGTCGCAGGACGAATGGCCTAAGCGCCTGGGCGATCTGCGAGAGCATGGCTGCTTTGGGTTTGTTGTCGATTTCGCCTTCACCCTCGACTTCGTTGCCGTTGTCTTGGGTCGCTGCTTTGCTTGCGGTGGCGCTGGAGCGGACCATTTCGTTGAACTTTGTGCTGGACCCGAGCATGCCGGGGTTGAGGTACTCGAAGATGCTCCAGAGATCGCCCAGGTGGTTTTCGATCGGCGTGCCGGTGAGGGCGAGTCGGTGCCGGGCGGTGAGCAATCTCGCTGCCTTGGCGGATTGGGACGAGGGGTTTTTAATCGCCTGTGCTTCGTCGAGCACGATGTAGTCGAACTTGTGTTCTTTGAGGTCAGCGATGTCGCGGCGCATCAGGCCGTAGCTTGTGACGACCATGTCGTAGTCGTCGAAGTCTGAGCGTAGTGCCTGGCGCTCGGTTCCGCCGTAGGAGAGGACTTTCAGATCGGGCGCGAAGTGTTCTGTTTCATCGAGCCAGTTAAAGACCACTGATTTAGGCGCGACCACGAGTGTTGGGCGATGGGGCGTAGCGTCGGTGTGGTCCTGTTCAGTTTCATCGTTGGCGTCGGATTTTTTCTGCGCGATGATTTTGCGGTTGTTCAGCATCGCCAGAACCTGGATCGTTTTGCCCAGGCCCATGTCGTCCGCGAGCACGCCTCCGACCCCGAACCAGCGCAGGAATGAAAGCCAGCCAAGGCCCTGTTCCTGGTACGGGCGAAGTGTGCCGTGGAAGCTGGGTGCGGACTTGATTGACTTGATCCCGTCAAAATGCCGAAGCCGTTCACGGGCTTGAGCGAAGGTGTCATCGACCTGGACATGTTCCTGATCGCTAAGTAGCGCATCGAGCAGTGCGGCTTGGCTATTTTGGAATCGCAGGTGGTCGTCGTGCAGTTTGCCCAGCCCGGTGAGTAGGCCATGCTCTGCGAGCCATTGCTGGGGGAGCAGGCCTTGCGTGCCGTCGTCGAGCGTGACCATTTCCTGCCCGGAGCGGGCCATGGCGAGGATCTCCGGGAGTGTGACTTCCTGGTCCGTCCCGTCGGCACGTTTATAAGTCACGGACCCGTGCAGCTCGAACCAGTCGATCCCGGAACTGACGGACAATCTCGGTGCCCCGGCCTGACGGACTGCGCGTTTGTCGGCGTTGACGATCCAGCCTTGTGACAAGAGTGTTTCGACGACCTCGACAACGTGCCGAGCGGGGAGGACCAGCTCTTCAGGTTCGCCGTTGGTTTGGCGCAGGCCCAGGGTCATCAGTTGTCCCAGTGCACGCCGTTCGGCGGAGCGGTCTCGGCGGATCGGTCGGCCGGCGGGCTGCTCGGTTGTTTCTACGGTTGCGACGGCTGTGTCTGTCGCCTGGGTTTGATCCGATGTTGCAACGGCGTCTTGCGGTGCCGAGTTGGAAGCCTCCGGCGTGGGGTGGTCGTGGTCATCGGGTTCGGATGCGACGGTCGGCGTGATCGGGACAAACCGCCCGGGCTGTAAAGGGCTGACTTTTTGCCCGGCGTAATCGAACAGGACCCGCGCGAGCAATTGGTTCTTGCCGACATTCGACCCGGTGGGGGGCTTGTGCAGGTCCAGCGTCGCGACCGGCCTGACCTGCTGCTCCTCGCGGGCGACGCCCTTAGGCAGATCGATCTCCGGGAGTTGGGGGAGCATGTACAACCGATCGAGGAAATTGGTCACATCCTTAAGCGGCACACACAAAGGCGAAGGCCCTTCGCGGCCACGCTTGGTTTCATCGCGGAACTGGCTGGCCCAGCGGAACGCATCGCGGTCGTCCAGTGCGGCGACTTTGCCTTGATAGATCACCAGCCCGTCCCAGCCGCCCAGCAATAGCGTCGGGCTGTCGATGGTCATGCGTTGCTCGTCACGGCGAAGCTCAACGCCGACGTGGATTTCATCTTTGGCGACTTCGCCGGTCATCCAGAGCACCCACGGCTTGTCGCCGTCCCATGTCAGCGGCTTGCTACTGGACCCGGGTTCGTGTTCGTCGTTTTCAATGAAGCAGCGCCCGGTCTTAATCATGCGCGCCAGCAGGGTGCGCCAGGCACCGGGTGGCAGGCGGAAGGTCGCGTGGCCTCGGCCGTTGCGGTAAGGCTCGTCGGTGTCGTGTTCGTGGACGGTGTTCGCACCCAGCAGCAAGGCACACAACTCACGGTCGACGGGGTCTGACAATGAGGATAGGCCGGCCATCGAGATGCGCATGGCTTTGGGTTTGCCCCAACCGCTGGCGGTGGGTGTGCGTTGGCGCAGGTCCACGACCAGGCCGCCGTGACGGGAACTTAGCCGGGGAAGTACGGCGTAGCAGACCTGGCGTTGGTCAGGGAAGACCATGTCGTTGGCCAGGCTGTCGAAGCCCGGGGGGCGCATCAGGCTCAGTTGGCCGATCCATTTGGGTTCGCTGTTGCTGGACTTGGGTTTATTGTGGTCGCGTTTGCGGGCTTTGGGGGCGCGGACGCGCAGCTTGGCTAAGTCCTGGGCGGAGACGCCCGGGCCGGTGCTGTTGTGTTGCAGGTCAAGCAGGGTCGCCCAGATGTGCTTGCAGTACGCGCCCTTATCGAAAGCGGGGCAGGAACACTCGGCACTGGCGGCGCGGTCGTCCTGTGTGATGGTGACGATGTAAGGCTCTCGACCGCGCACGTTGGCGCGGACCAGTTCATCGGGATCAGGTTCGATGCGCTCGACCCGACCTCCAAGTTGATACGCCCGACCGCGCATCCTTACACTGGATTGAAAAAAGGGCGACCAGGACGTTGTGATCGACATATCTCACTCGTAAAAGTACACAAAACCGTGCGAATCCCTAAGCTTAGGAACCAAAACGCCCGGTAGCAATCCCCCGGGTTGTAAATCGTCCCTGAAAGTCTCTGACGCCGGTTTTTTTTAACTCGGCCCAGGACGGCCAGCAAGCACCGACCGGCAAACACGCAAGTACATGGCAGGTAAAGCAGATGGACCCCGTTCACATCATTTTGATCATCGCCCCGGTGGTTCTGGCAGTACTTGCCTGGCGGGGGTGCCTGGGGCGCAGGGCTTTGGACCCGGGGCCGTCGCGTGAGGTGGGGCTGGTCCCGGGAGATTTACTGATCGCGGTGGGGCTGATGGTGGTTGGGATATCGCTCAGTGGCGTGCTGCTGCAGACCGGTTTTCTTGGGCCGGTGGGGGAGGAGGCTTTAGACCAGGACCTGTCCACGATGGTTAAGGCTTGGCGTGTGCTGTTTGCTCAGGCCACCGGGCAACTGCCGGTCGTGCTGTTTTTTCTCTGGCGGGCGGGCACCGGGGGGGCTTGGGGTGTCGGGGAATCCGGGAGTGAAAAATCTGGCGGTGGCGGGTTGCGAGGTCTGTGGCGGGTCGGGGCGATTCCTCGAAAGCCCACACGCGATTTTTTCTGGGGTGTGCTTGGCCTGCTCGCGGCGATCCCGCTGGTGATGGGCACGATCATGGTGGCTCAGATGCTCGGCTCACTGTTCGGCTACGAAGCCCCGACGATCGCGCATGACATGTTGAACATGCTCCTGGATTCGGAATCAACAACCGCCAAAGCCCTGATCATCTGCTCAGCGGTCCTGGTCGCACCGGTGTTGGAAGAGATGATTTTCCGCGGGCTTTTTCAGTCCGTGTTGGTGGAATGGCTGGGTCAATCGATGCGGTGGGGCGTTGTGCTGATTACCTCGACGGTGTTTGCATTGATCCACATGGACGTGGTCCCAATCCCAGCGGTGGTGGGCTTGTTTGTGTTCGGCATCGTGTTGGGCTGGCTCTACGAGCGGACCGGCAGCCTTTGGCCGAGCATCCTTGTCCACGTCGGGTTTAATAGCTTTAACATCATCGTTGCGATGAATACGACGGTTCAAGGGGGATAACTTATTAAAGGCGCGGAGAAGAGTTATCCGCAGACTGGGAGATGACGCAGATTAAAAAAACCAGATAGGAAATAATCCTGATCTGCGAAATCTACGTCATCTGCGGATACTTCTTCCTTGCTTTCTCCGTGACACCCGCGATCAATACATAGCCCCCACAACACATAGAATGCCCTCATGCCAACCACCGATACCACGCCTGTCTCTATCCCCGGCCCGCGCAACATCCAATGGGTCGGCGACGCCAAGACCGGCCACCTGTGCCTGCTCGACCAGACGGTCTTACCCAATGAAGTTACTTACCTTAATTGCAAAGATGTGCAGTCGGTGTGGGATGCGATCAAACGGCTAAGCGTCCGGGGCGCTCCAGCGATCGGGGTCGCTGCGGCGTTTGGGTGTGTGATCGGGGCGCAACAGGATTCTTTTGACCAGGCCACTGACCACCTCGCCACAAGTCGGCCGACTGCGGTTAATCTGTTCTGGGCGATCGATCGGATGAAGCGCGTCACACCCCGCACACCCGATGCACTGCTCGCCGAAGCCAAAGCGATCCATGCCGAAGATGCCGCGATGTGTCAGCGTATCGGCGAACACGCGCTGGAATTGATCCAACAACTCAAGCCTCAAGCCTCAAGTAATAAGCCTCTTTCCCTCCTCACTCACTGCAACGCCGGGGCACTCGCTACTGGCGGGATTGGGACCGCGACCTCGCCGATGTATCTCGCTCAACAGCGAGGCCTGCCGATCCGTGTCTTTGCCGACGAGACGCGCCCCTTGCTGCAAGGCGCACGTCTCACCGCGTTTGAGTTGGGCGCTGCCGGGATCGACGTCACTCTGATCTGCGACGGCATGGCTGGGCAGGTGCTGCGTGAGGGCAAGGTCGATGTGGTCATCACCGGTGCAGATCGGATCGCAGCTAATGGTGATGCCGCGAATAAAATCGGCACCTACCCCTTGGCGGTGTTAGCCCGTCACCACAACGTTCCCTTCCTCGTTGCCGCGCCCAGTTCGACCTTTGATATGTCGATCACCGACGGCGATGAGATACCGATCGAGTTGCGTGCCGCCGAAGAAATCACCGAAGGGTTCGGCCAACGCACCGCGCCCCCGGATGTTAAAACCTACAGTCCTGCGTTTGATGTGACTCCCGCCGAACTGATTACCGCGATGGTTACTGAGCGCGGCGTGATTCAGCCGGTGGACGCGGATCATGTGCGTTTGATCGTTGGGTCTACATGAATTAATTCAAGCTGACAGAGCGGGAAAAATGAGCCGCAAATGAACGCGAATAAACGCAAATTATAGGGGCCAACCGCGAAAAATAAGCCAAGTCGTTTCATCGCCCCTTGACCGACCCTCCCATTCGCGTTGATTTACGTTCATTCGCGGCTAATCCCATTCTGATCAATTATCTTGAATGAAAAAGCGCCGCCCGGTGAGGCGGCGCTGAGTTCAATCTGTTATTTAATTCAGGTGTCTGCTGAGTTACTCGCCCTTGGCGATGCCGATGACACCCATCGCGATGCGTGCGCCGGCGTTGCCGGTGGGCTGGCCGCCGTCGTCCACCTGGATGTGGATGATCACGCCTCGGCCGATCACCGGGTTGTGCAGGCCAGCGATGGAGAGGTTCGTGACGGTGATTTCATAATGGGCGTTGCCCTCGTCGTCGGCGGTGAGGTTGCCCAGGTCGCCGGCGTGTCGGGCATCCTGTTCGGGCAGGCCGTGGTCGTGGCTCATGGGGTTGTAGTGGCCCCCGGCGGACTTGCCGTGGGCACCGGTGATGTCGCCGAACTGATGGACGTGGATCGCGTGGGTGGAACCGGGGTCAAGTCCGGCGATGTTGGCGGTGATGGTGACACCGTCGTCGGTCTGGTGGAAGCGCACCGTGCCGTGGGCCGAGCTGCCTTCGGTGGGGACCATGACGGCGACGGCGTCATTGATCGCGGCCATCTGCTTGGCGTGTGCATCCGCGTCAGAATGCCCCCCCATGCCCCCCATCGGGTGCATGGCCTTTGAGTGCTGCATGGCCGGTTGAGTCGCCGGTTGCGTGGTCGGCTGGGTTGCTGCCGTTTGCGTTGCGGCACCCTCTTCGTGGTGCATCGCAGAGACGCTGTACACAAAGGCGAAGGCAATAACAGCGGTCAAAACAAGAGCTGATTTTTTCATGGGTGATCCTTTAATTGGGGTGAATCCAACGATCTGATTGAGGGACACGGTCGAGGGTACGGTCATTCACCCTTGGCTGCATCAGCGTCTGTGTTGGGCTTGGCACAGCAGGGCTTGGTGCAGTCGGGGCCGCAATCACCTTTTACTTTATCCGCGTCGGCTTTAGCACAACAAGGCTTGGTGCAATCGGGTGGGCAATCAGCCTTGGCGGCGTCGGCTTGGACAGGACAAGGCTTTTTGCCGCACTTGGCTTTGTCATCCACCTTGTTTGAGCAGCCGAGGGTCAGGGTCAGTGTAAATGCAACCAGCACTAGAGCTTTGAGCATGATCGGTGATTCCTTAAAAAGAGTGAGTACGTCATCATACGCCAACATTCATGTGGGTGCAGGTTATTCCCGGGATTGAATTTATACTCTCAGAGCACGATTGACGCTAGTGGAACGATCGATTCGATCAGTTGTTCTTGATTGTAAGTCCGTGACAGGTCGATGGGGAGGGCGACGCCGTGGTTGTGATTCGACGCCAGGACGAGCATGGTGTCCTGGATCGGCTCGAAGCCCATATCCGCCGGCTGATGCCCCATCACAAACTGCTTACACCCCCAGGCCTGGGCCAGCGTGTCGGCTGTTGACTGCTTCTGGTTGCGCCCCCAGACCATGTGATACACATCACTTTTTTCTGACAAGTCTTGTCTCGTCGGCACGCGGTCGATGATGGTTGGGTCGAAACGCCTCATCCTGCTGTTGGATGGGATGCTGTGGCTGGCGAAGATGCCGTTGGCGCACCGAACCGCCAGGGGCAGGCTGACCAGGTAAGCGTTCATCGCGTCACGCACCGTCTCGGCCTTGTAGCCGAACATAAAATCGATCCCGTCGTTAAAACTCTTAATGGTGTCTCGGCCTTCCTTGAGGATGCCTTCGTTGCGCAGCTGCGCCAGTTCGTGGTTGGACTGCAACACATTGACTTGATCGGGATATCGACACTTCAATGCAGCGACCCGCGCCAGCATCCTGATCGACAGGTCCATGCCGTTGACCATATCTGGGCCGTGGATCACCTCGTGAAATATGATCCGGTTGTTGGGGTCATCATCCAGCCGGGCTAGTTTTAGTAGCCGTTGGTAGTTGATCGCGTGGTCGTGCAGGTCGCCGGTCATTAACAGCCTGCCGGCCCCCGGTAAATCCACCACGGCCCCGGCCCGCCCGGAGGTGTCTAAATTGGCTTTGGCGGCACGGGTAAAAAGGTCCGCCACGTCGTCGGCGTCACGCAGGTCCGGCTCATGGGTTGTGGAGTCTTCTGGCATAGCCCGGCAGTATCGGCCATCGGTTCGGCGTCTGCGAGTCGAGGTCGGGCTGTAGCGGTTTTATCTTGGGGCAACTCTTGTCATAATGGCAATAACCGTGGGGTTTGGACGTTTGGCCTAAGGAGCAGACATGGGCCTAAAGCCGTCAGATTTGCCACTAGAACAAGTGCTTAGGCGGGCGGCCCAGGGCGATGCCGAGGCTTGGCGTCTGCTGGTGGACCGCTACAGCTCCCGGGTGTATGGATTGTTAGTTAACCAATGTAGAGATAGAGACTTAGCAGAAGAATTGACCCAGGCTGCGTTCGTCAAAGTCGTCAAGAAAATCAATCACAGCCAGGGCGGATACAAGGAGATCGGTCGGTTTGATGCCTGGTTATTCCGGATCGCGATGAACGGCCTGCGGGATGAGATGCGTCGGCGAAAGCGTCAGGCGAAGCCGACAGACATGGGGCCGGGGGCGACCAGTGGCCGAGATGAGCAAACCGGATCCTGGTCCATCGTCCAGCAGACGATCGTGTCAGGCGGCCCCAACCCCTCGGTTGATCCGGTCGCCCAGGTCATCAAAGACGAGCAGATCCAACGCCTGCAATCGGCGATCCAGCAGTTAAGCCAGGCCGACCGGGAAATCATCCACCTGCGACACAGCGCAGGCCTGAGTTTCGCCCAGATCGCTGACACACTCGATCAGCCCCTGGGCACGGTTCTTTCACGAGGCCATCGCGCACTTGGCAAACTGAAGAAAATCATGCTGGAAGACTCAGACAACCCGAAAGCAAAACCTAATAACCCCAAACACGACCCCGACAAGGACAACGCCGCACCAGCCCAGTTAGCATGACCCGAAGGTGGGTAACACTCATGGATACACCCCAAGAACAACACGACACCCATCTCCAGAAAACCGATCCGCAGTTGGATGCGCTATTGGATAAGGCGGTGTCCGCCAGCACACCTCCAGCCCGCGCGGACCTGACCCAACGGATCATCGATCAGACCCTGCCCATGCTGAGCCAGCGCCCCGTGCTAGCGCGGATCGGGCCGACGTTGTTGCGGATCGCCGCTGCGGTTGCGATTGTTGTTGGCGCAGGTGTTGCCACGATGATGTGGACGAATAATCAGACCTCGCCGACAGATCCTAACAACGGTTTTGTGAAGATCGGGTCGGATCTACAGGCCATCGAACGCGCCATCGAGCCGGGCAATACACTGATCGATGAGCAACTGGATGTGTTGTCCCTGCGTGTCGAATTGGCGAGTGCTGAGGGAACATGGAGTGATATCGATAGGGATACCAACAGCCTCATGGACCAGGCGGTCACCGCATACGAGGTCGATCAGTTCAGCGACGATATGATGTTCCTCTTAGCAGACGAGTCGGCGTTGTTCTAAGCTGTGCAGGCGGGATACATAGGAAAGGTTGCTTGAAAATGAGATTAGCGAGCATATCCCTGGCAGCTTTGCTGGTGCTTTCGGCCGGCCTCTATGTCGTCGGCCAGGACGTCGACCCACCGGACGCTCCGCCACCGCCTGGGGCCACCGATAGACTCGCAGAGATGGACAAGCCCGACCGTCCCAGGGGGGGCCGTGACCATCGGCGACCGATGAATAAAGAGCAGGTCCGCGAAGCGATCGAGGTCTTGCGTCAGATCGATCCCGAAAAAGCCAAGCAACTAGAGCAACACCTCGACGAGAACCCTCAACGGGTCGGTCGCTCGCTGCACGATAACTTCCCGCACCTCGGCCGGTTCCTGGCGATGCGCCGTTATGACCCCGACGGGTTCGACCTGCGTATCAAAGACCTCGCACTGAGCAGGCAGTCCCAACAAAGTGCCCGCCGACTTCACGAAGCCCAGAAGTCCGGCGACGACGCGATCGCTGCTGCTGAGTTAATGGTTCTTGAGGGGATCGTCGCTGACCACTTCGATATCAGGCAACAGATCCGCGAATACGAGCTGGCGAAGCTGGAACAAAAAATCGAAGCGTTACGGGATCAGCTTCAACAACGGGCTGAGAACCGCGACACGCTGATCGACGAGCGCATCGAGGAGTTTATCGCTCAGGATAAAACAGACCGCTGGTAGCCACCGCGATGCCTTGGTGAATTACGCTCTGCCCGAAAAATCATGCGTCACGGTTTTAACAACACACAATCGCAGCAGACGTGTTCTCACTCGCTTGCGGTTTAGCGCCTTCCCACTCCCCAAATCATAAATCATAAATCATAAATCTTTTCCCCAGCCCTCAGCCCATCGCGTTCGCCGGGTTCTCCACCGGGTCGATGATCCCCGCCGAGGAAAACGCCGCTTTGCGTCGCCGACACCCAGGGCACGCCCTGCAAGGGATATCCGCCAAACCCACACACGACCATGACAAGTGCCAGGGCACACCCATCTCTTCGCCCAACTCAACCACCTGCCGATCGCTGAGTTCAAGCAACGGCGTGTCGATCCGCGGCGAATCACCCAGGTCATAATCCCCGGACTGATCCGCCAGTATCGTCTGCTCGGTCGCCCGGGCCATCGCCTTGACGTTGCTGTCAAACGACGCCGGCCAAATCACCTGGCACGCCTGTTGAAACCGCGCACAACCCAGCGCCGCCAGCAGCATCTGTGGTGCGACCAGTACGCCCATCGGCTCGCCATCGGGGCCTTTGCCGTGCCCGTGGCCGTAGAGGTGGGGCAGGTCGATCTGCAGGACACGGGTGATCGCAAAATGCTCCGCCTGCCGGTGGGTGTAGTCCTGCCGATGATGGGTGTTGTCCCGCCCATCGTTGATCGACAACAGCGAAAGCCGGGTCTTGTCGTCGTTCTCGATGGTCAGCGCAGTCGCCACCAGGCTCCGCAGACCGCCGCTGTGCAGGATAAGGGCATGTGGGTTAGGCATGAGCGTATTATCGGCCATCGGGCTTATTGCGCGTGAGAACCATGCCGCCCCAATGCCGGCTCATCCGTGTAGAATCCCCTTCGCACCGCTACCGATACCACACAGGAGCCTCAGGCATGGCGATTGTCGTCTTTGAACACCACGCGATGGAAACCTCCGCCCGCCTCGGCCAGACTTTGCGCGACCACGGCCATCAGCTACGAGTCATCCGGCTCTACGCAGGTGACGCTGTCCCTGTCGATCTGGACGACGTCGATGGTGTTGTCTCTATGGGCGGGCCGATGAATGTCGATCAAGCCGACGAACATACTTGGATCAATCAGGAAGCCGCGTTCCTCAAAGACGCACACGAAGCCGGGCTCCCGATCGTCGGCATCTGCCTCGGTGCACAACTCATCGCCCACGCACTGGGTGGCAAAGTTGAAAAGATGGACCAGCCCGAGATCGGCTGGCACCCGCTGAACCAGTTCCGCCCCGGGTTCCCCGACACGCTCTTCGGCGGCATCCCCTGGACAACCAATCAATTCCACACCCACAGCCAACAGGTCGCCGAACTGCCGCCCGCCGGCGTGCTGATGGCCAGCTCCGATGCCTGCAAGAACCAGGCCTTCCGCGTCGGGCTGACAACCTATTGCTTCCAATACCACTTCGAGTGGACCCGGTCCGACATCGACGGCATCCTCAATCAATTCTCGACTTGGATTCAGGAGGCCGGGGGAGCCGGGGGAACCGGGGGGGATGTCGATGCGATCCGACGCGATACCGAAACGAAATACAACCTCTACCGCCACATGGGCGACCGTCTGTGCGAGTCGCTGGCAACCCTGGTCTTCTGCATCGAACACCGGCTGAACCACACCAAAGGCCCCGCCGCCAACTTCGACGCCTCGCAGTCGTAAGAACTGCGGCAACGGGATATTCTCGCACCGCAACCTTCTCTGTAAAGCCGCGGATGGTATCCGCGGTCCGGCGTTCGATGCCTGACTTTACCAACCACCGTGTCGCCTTGGTTCTCACATGCCGAGCCAAACCTCTAACCTGACCCTCCCCGTCCCGCGCGGGTTCGACCTCCAGGCCGCGGTTTGCAGCTATGGTTTCTTCATCCTCGCGCCCAACCGCTGGGACACCGACGCCCGTACTTTCACTCGACCTCTGCAAAGTAAACGCGGCAGGGCTGTCCGTGTCACGATCAGTCAACCAAAAACCAATCGGCGTACACTCAGGCTTGTTTGCGACAAGCGACTTGATCCAGCCGAGCGATCGGCGATCAAGGCACAGGCCAGGCGGATGCTTCGGATCGATGAAGATTTTTCCGACTGGTTTAAGTTGCATCCGATCGCACGCCGTAAAAAGTTCGGCCGATTGTTCTGTTCGCCAACGCTGTTCGAGGACATCGTCAAAACCATCACCGGCTGCAACGTCACCTGGTCCAACACCGTCAGGATGAACCGGTTCCTGTGCGAAAAAGTCGGCACCCGCGGCGCGTTCCCGACGCCTAAGCAACTCGCAGCGATCACACCCGCCAAACTCAAGGCGGATTGCAGGGTCGGCTACCGGGCCGAGCGCATCATCCGGCTGGCACGCGATGTCGAATCAGGCCAACTCGACCTCGCATGGTTCGAGCAACCCGGTCACTTGGCCGACGAGGTCTACAACGCGCTGCTGAAAATCTACGGCTTAGGCCCCTTCGCCGCCTCCAATGTCTGCCAACTCCTGGGCCATTACGACCGCATCGCCATCGACACCGAGACCTACCGACACTTCTGCAAGACCTACGGCGTCAAACGACCCAAAGACCCATCCAAACTCCACCCACGCATCGAAAAACACTACGCCCAATACGCGCCCTATCAATTCCTCGCCTACTGGTTCGAGCTTTGGTGTGGTTACGAAGCCGCCAACGGCAAGCCCGCGCCGCAGTGGCTCGCTGAGGAAGCGGGCGACTTCACCGCGGCTAAACTAAAGGGTGGGTGAATGTTTTAAAAGAGAGAGTGAAACCGCCATGACGCCGAGGACGGCAAGAAGACGGGGTCAGAAGTAGCAGCGAATAAACGTTAATGAACGCGAATAGAAGGGGAGGTGGACAAGTCAGAATCTCCTGATTTTATATCCATCCCCACGATCACGATCCCTGCGGCGTTGGCGGCTTCGATCACCTTGGGCTTCTCCGCCAGGATCACCGCGCCCGCCGCGATCGCCAGGCAGGTTCCGCCTGCGGCTTTGAGCATTTGGATTGTCTGTACACCGACCGTCGGCACGTCGAATCGGGGATCTTTGTCGGGCTTGGGGCCTTTGATCAACACCCACCCGCCGGACTTACATAATTCACCCGCTCGACGGATCATCCCGTCGGTCCCTTCGATCGCTTCGACCGCGATCACGTCCCGGTCTTTCACCGCGATCGCCTGGCCGATGTCCAGGTCATTCATCTGCATGAGGATCGGCCAGCCAAAGGTGATGTCCGCCATCTGCTGCGCACTGGGCTGCTTGCGTGTCAGTGCGCCGGGCGTCGCCATGTGCTCCGGGATGTAGCGTGTTGTGTCGATCAGTTCGACTCCACTATTTTGTAGTTCATCCGCCAGTGCGGTCAGCATCGTCTGACTCCGCCGATCGTGTCGCAATACACGATACCACAGCCGGATCGCCCGCAGGTCAGGCAGCGAACGCACGATCCTGATGGGATCATACATCCGTGTCTTCTTGACCACGCCGACCATCACCGCTTGTTGTGCCCCCCAGCGTTTCATCAGCCTGATCCACCGCCCCGGCCGAGTGACCGCCGCATGGGCAAATCCGTCACACAGCCCCGGCAGATCGCGGTCGTATTGCTCACCAATCGTCACACAGACCACCCGCCGACCCGCCGCGCGGATACCTTCCGCCTCGAGCACCGGCAGCCGCCCCTCCCCCGCGATTAAACCGATCGGTCGGTTGTCCATGGCAAGATCATACGGGTATCGCCTCCGGCCCCCAAGCATAAGACCCAATCAAATGTCGCACAGAATAAAATCAACGAATGGGAAAATCGGAAGCGACCAAGTTATCGTATTGTTTAGCGGCGGATCGAAGATCCGCGTGTTTAGGTGGTTGGGCCAAGCCCGGCGATCTGCGATCGCCCGCTAAACGATGGCGGGTGAGGCATGGTGC
Source organism: Planctomycetota bacterium (assembly GCA_024279275.1). Classification (GTDB taxonomy): domain Bacteria; phylum Planctomycetota; class Phycisphaerae; order Phycisphaerales; family Phycisphaeraceae; genus JAJRRS01. The sequence goes on from JAJRRS010000029.1 coordinate 17,976, forward strand.
AATTCAGTACGCCCGGACTACGCCGATGACAAGCCCTTGGAGGGTGACATCTTGTGGGTCGGCGAAGATCGGCTCGAAATTGTCGTTGGCGGGTTGGAGACGGATTCGGCCGTCACGTTCTTTGTAGAACTTTTTGAGGGTTGCTTCGCCGTTGTCTAGTAGCGCGACGACGGTTTGGCCGTTGCGGTAGGTGGTGCGTTGCTCGCAGATGACGAAGTCGCCGTCGCGGATTTGTTCGTCGATCATAGAGTCGCCTCGGACTCTGAGGACAAAGGTTTCGCCTGACTTGTTGGATGAGCGGACGAAGAGTTCTTCGAGGTCCAGGTGTTCGCGTTCTTCGACCGCCTCGATAGGCAGGCCCGCAGCGATCGTCCCGACCAGCGGGAGTCGGCTGTTGCGTTGCTCGTCGGGGAGGCCGGCGTTTGGGCTAACTTCCAAAGAGCGCGCCTTGTTGGCTTTCCTGATGAGTGCGCCTTTTTTGATCAAGGCTTCGACGTGCTCGAAGACGGTGACTTTGGAGACGTTCAGTTCGTCTGCGAGTTCCTGCATCGTCGGTGAATAGCCGCGTGACAGCCGGATGTCTCGGATCCGTGTGAGGATGTGCAGTTGTTTGGGTGTCAGGTTCATGCTCATGATTCGTCTCCGCGATGTTCGGCCGGTCGGCCGGGAGCTGGATGGTGGGGTAGGGGGGTGCCGCCGGCGGGCCTGTGACCTGCACTTTGATGGCGGTTTGGTTTAATGAGTTGGGCACCTTGGTGTCCGCGTCGGTCGGCCTCTGATCTGTGATGGGCAGCAACGCCTGGCGCATCGTTGAGATCAGCGAGCCTAGCCGCAGGACCGCTCGCTGCTGGGTGTTCAGCCAATGCAAGGCCGACCTGATCCCGGCAGACCGCACGGGATTGGCCCGGAGCGTGCCGCGACGTGTATACACGTCCGTCGGATCTTGAACTGAGACATGCTCGAACTGGTCTCGGCCTGTCCGACGCAGCGACCCGATCTGGTCCTGCTTCGATAAAGCCGCTTCCGCCTCCTGATCGCCCTTGGGACGCCGCCATCGGCCCCACTGGGCGTAGCCCCCAGCCGAGTCCCCCTGCGGATCGTGGCCTTGAGCGGAGCCTGTCTGACGGGATAATCCCCGCCCACGCACGTTCAGGGTCGTTGTGAAGTCGCCTCCAGGGCCTAGCATTACCAGTGGAACAGTCATGGCGGTATCGCCTCCATAGGGGTGAACAGCTCGGCGAAGCACCACATCTTGTAGGCTTCACCCTCGAACCGCTCTTACCTTCGACGTACCGCTTTGGCATACTTGAACATTGGCTCCAAAATCTGTTCGGTATACGTTACCCCAAAACAAACCGAACGTCAAGCAAAAAATCCAAAGCGATAGGATTTCGTGACTTACAGGATTAACCCACCTAAAAACCGACCCTAACAGGGGGTTTTGGCTTATCGGGCTTTGTGACTTTGCCCTTTCCTACATTGTTATTAATTTATACTTGTGATTATTAAAGGTCGATCATATACTTTGTACAAGGTAGTTGTTAGGACCAATCAAAAACCTAACAATCATCCATATCCCTTTCCGGAAAGATTTCAGGAGCGAACACCATGGCGGACGATCTCAAAAAACTATTAGAAGAATCCAAGCGTTATAAGATGACACCGGATCAGCGTGAGGCACAACGCCGGAGCTTTGCCTATGGCAACGCGAAGTTAGAGAACGACCTGGTGACACGTGAATCGATCGACCGGCAGGCCCAGATATTAGCGAGCAAAGGTGGACAGATCCACGGGTGAAATTCCGGGTGAGCCGTCCCGCGTCCTGAACCTGAATCCGGAACAGATTGCTCAACACGAAGCACGCAACGCACTACGTCAATATGACGCTGCGATGACGTTGGCGTCTGATGCGCTGGCGATGGGGGGTGCAGGAAATTTCCGACTCCGTCCATCACACCTCTGCAGCCTAAACGGTTTGGCGGTGGAAGGGCTTCATCAGTATGCAGGCGTGCTACGTCCGATTCAAGTTGTAATTAATGGAAGTAGTCACAGCCCCCCACCGGCCGATAAGGTTCCCGTTTTAGTTGAGGACATGTGTGACTACTGCAATGAGCATGCGGGTGACAATCCTTTGCATGTGCCTTCATACCTGATGTGGCGTCTTAATTGGGTACACCCGTTCGCCGACGGTAACGGGCGGACGGCGAGAATTGTTTCATACATGATGCTCTGTATCCTGTCCGGATACGAACTGCCAGGGACACGGACTATTCCCGTGCAGATTTCCGACAACCAAGAAATCAAGCACGCTTATTACACTTCCCTGGAAGCGGCTGATAGTGCGTTCGCTGACGATGGCCGGGTTGATGTGAGTCAAATGGAGGAGTTAATGGGTTCTTTGTTGGCTGCCCAACTCTACGAATTCCATCAATCTATCGTGAATCACCCCAGCGATTAATGTTTCAACGGCTCTTTACATTTGTGGTCCTTCCGGGATTATCGTGGGTATAGGTCCAAACCGCCGCAGTGGAAGTAGATGGCGGTCTTGAAGTGTTCGCGGTTGCGGAAGCCGGCGGCGAGGCGTTTGATGGTCATGATCTTGCTGTTGAGGCCTTCGGCGAC
>JAJRRS010000030.1 GCA_024279275.1 Planctomycetota bacterium
CCAGTTCCGCCGCGTCGCTGTCTTGATGTAGAGAGATGTCGATCGTCCAGCTCCTTGTAAAAGAACCAGTCTCTCAAACTGAACGCAAGAGCGCAACCTAACATGCGCCTAACGCGCACGAGTTATTATTGGAATTGGTATCAGATGCCTCTTGGGGAAGAGTGTTTGACCGTTCTCATAGTCGATGAGCAGAAAGCGCGTAGACGAGCAGAAGTTCATGCGCACAAATTCCGGTGCAGTCACTGCACCCAAACCAGATAAAATATGCATTTCTGAGCTAATTTTCTAAGTTTTTAGGTGCAGTACAAAACGCTCTCAAGGCCATTGTATAACATGGCTTACGGCGATCGGCGTTGCCCACAGCACAGCCTCTCACGGTCACTTTCACCTCCCACACGTCTTACATCAAATTAGACCACCCTCACGCTGGCAGCACCAAATCGTGCCATAAGCGGTTTAGCATTCACATAGCACCAAGGTTTAGAAGCTCGCCGCTACCCCCAAATGAGGCTCAGATAACTCCCCCCATACGCTATGTTTAACTCTATCAAGTGTTAATTTGGGGAATTTAGGTGCAATCCAACCCCCATACTGTTATAGTTATCGGACTGATTCGGGGTAGTCCGGGGGGAAACCCGGGACCGGGGGCACACCGGGGGCACACCGGGGGGCGGGGGCGTGCTTCGCCCTGCTCAGCCACAACCACAGCGACAAACAAACCCCGATTCCCTCCCCGCAGTACCCCCAGCCCGTAGTCCACCGCCTCACACCACACACCCGACTACCCCGCCATCGGCCAACCGCAGCGCCGAATTACGCACAGGATTTTCGCCCATGCCACTAACCGCCACACGATCACGCGGTCGATTCAAACTCCCCTTCATCCTCATCCTCTGCCTGCTTAGCATCGCACAAACCGCCGCACGTGCCGACAGCCCACGCATCACCGAACTCATCGCGCCACAACAAAACGCACAAGTCACCGGCATCATCAAAGTCGAGACCCGCGTCACCGGCATCACCGACGACGCCGACTACGATGTCCGCTACCAGATCGACGGCCCATCCGGATTCATCAACACCGCACGCAACGCACCCTTCTCACTCCACAACGGCCACGGCTGGGATACCAAGGACGCAGCCGCAGGCGACTACACACTCCACGCATTCTTCATCCGAAACCACCGCGTCATCGACTTCCGCATCACACGCTTCACCGTCGTCAAAGACCTCAATATCCAGTCCATCCTCGGCGTACAAGACGGCGCAACACTCACCAAGCCCGTCCAGGTCCAAGCCTTCATCGATGGTGGCCGACCCACCCGCGTCATCTTCCAACTCGCCGGACCAAAAACAATCTACAGCGTCGAACGCTACGACCCCTACGTCATGCTCGGCGACGGACGCATCTGGGACGTCACACAATTCCCCCAAGGACAATACACACTCACCGTCACCGCATACGCCGGCAGCTACGCCGCCGACACACAAACCCGCACATTCCAAATCGCCGAATCGCAACCCGGCCTCGACCTCCCCATACAGATCGTCGACCCGACCCTTCCCGACGATCAACCCACACCCACACCCACACCAAGCAACGACAACAACCCTCTGCCCACCGCGCAATCAAGAAACTTCCTGGGCATCAACCTCTCCGAAGTCACCTACTACACCCGTGAATGGGTCTTCGTCGATGCCATGAAACAGTCCCGCCAATGGCTCCCCACCCGCCCCGGCGGCTCAGGCCCGTGGGACTCAGGCGAAACCCTCACCCTCAACTCCGACGGCTGGCCCATCCTCCGCGATAACCAGGCCGCTCACACCATCATGCTGATCGACACCCAGGGCGCCTACCCACCCGGCCAATACGTCTGCACCTACGACGGCAGCGGCACCATCGAATTCGGCTACGACGCACAGGTCATCAGCAAAGACAACAACCGCATCGTCCTGGATGTCAACCCCACCGACAGAGGCATCTACCTCCGCATCGACAAGTCAGCCCCCAACAACCCCGTCCGCAACGTCAAAGTCTGGCTCCCCACTTTTGAAAAATCAGAGTCATCCTTCCACCCGCTCTTCATCGAACGCCTCAAACCCTTCAGCGTCATCCGCTTCATGGACTGGCAACGCATCAACGGCTCAAACGCCGTCACCGCCTCAGACCAACCAAGCCCAACCTACTACACCCAAGGCACCGACACCGGCGTCGCACTGAAATACATGATCGAACTCTGCAACCAACTCGGCGCAGCCCCCTGGTTCTGCATGCCACACCAGGCAGACGACGCCTACGTCTTCAGCTTCGCTTCACAAGTCAAAAAACAACTACGCCCCGATCTCAACGTCTACATCGAATGGTCCAACGAAGTCTGGAACGCCCAATTCCCCCAGCACAAATGGGTCAAAAACCGCTCCGACAGCGCCTCGTTATCAGAAGAATTCCGAAGAACCTGGGCCAACGAAACCAACCGCGACTTCCAACTCTGGCGCGACGCCTTCGGCCAGGACAGCGACCGCGTCATCCGCGTCGCCGCAGGACAAAAAGACAACCCCTGGGTCACCGAAAAACTCGCCGAAGCCCTCAACGGCCAATTCGACGCGCTCTCCTGCTCAACCTACTTCAGCCTCACCAGCTCACAACGCAAACAACTCAACTCAAGCACCACCGCCGACCACATCCTCGACCTCGCCGCGCAGGAAATGTCCCGCGGCATCCGACGCAACTACCAGGTCCACGGCCAACTCGCACGCAACTGGTCCTCCAAACTAAATAGAACCATCCCTCTCATCAGCTACGAAGGCGGACAACACTACACCGCACACGGCCTCAACCCACCCTGGGCACGCGCACTCATTCAACTCCAGGACCACCCTCGCATCTACCAGATCTACCTGGACAACATGCGCGAATGGAACAACGCCGGCGGCTCACTCTTCACCGCATTCAACTACGTCGGCAAACCCAGCAAATGGGGATCCTGGGGCCAGCTCCAATACCAAGACCAGGACATCGACAAAGCACCCCAATACAAAGCACTGTTGGACTACAAAGCAACCAACACCACCAAGTAACAGCCAACGACCTCACAACACAAATCTAAACAACGCCCGGAGTCCCCCGCCGGGCGTTTTATGCGCCAACCCAACGCCCACCACACCATGTATCATGGCCTATCCCCATGCCACGCACCCTAAAGATCATCACCGACGCCCGCCGCTGCACCCTCTGCGCCAAAGACCTCCCCACACCCCCGCGCCCACTCCTCCAAGGCAGCAAACAATCCCGCATCCTCATCATCGGCCAAGCCCCCGGCTCCGTCGCCAACCAAACCGGCATCCCCTGGGACGATAAATCTGGCCAACGCCTACGCGACTGGCTTAAACTCACCGACCAACAATTCTACGACCCCACCATCCTCGCACTCATACCCATGGCCTTCTGCTACCCAGGCACAGGTAAATCAGGCGACTCACCCCCCGACCCACGCTGCGCCCCCACCTGGCACCCCAAGCTCCTCAAAGTCATGCCAAACATAAAACTCACCCTCCTCATCGGCCGCTACGCCCTGGACCGCTACCTCCCCAACCAATACAAAACCATCACCGCCGCCGTCCAGGACCACAAAAAACTCCTGCCAAACAAGATCGCCCTCCCCCACCCCTCACCACGCAACAACATCTGGCTGAAGAAGAATGAATGGTTCACGAAGCAGACGCTGCCGGCACTGAGAAGACAGGCCAAGTCGGCGTTACGCTGATTGCCAATAGGCTTCCTCTGGTATCATGCTGTAAACGAATCACTTGGCTTGTACGAGGAAGGACCAGCTATGTACCACAATGGCAGAAGAAACCGCGCGACACGAAGATTCGCCACTACCTGTCTCACCATATGGCTGCTCACCGCGTTACTTCTATCGGTAACACCCGCTCACGCAGAACAAGACATAGACCCAGCAAGCACCCAATACACGTCCGCCGAGCAGCGTCTCTTAGATGCTGGATTTCCCTCTATTGATGGGCATTGGGTGACCAAAGAATTCAATGCGGCGCAGGAGGCGATTCTATCGGTTAGCCAAGATGATCCCGCAGGGCTTCCCCGGTTGACCAAAGACCGGAAGGGACTCTTCTCACGGATGTTAGTTGAGTTCGATAATTTCACCTATGCCATGGAAGAGTTCTATGGTCAATCCGAAACTACAGAAGAGTACCTGAAGGCCCTGCAAGCTGTCGGGCAATACACAAATGAGATTACTTTGCCCATCTGGCAAGCATTCTGCTATCCACCAGATGGCGCAAACATGATGTATGAACGCGAGATGCTTTCCGTGCTTCCATTCTTAGTAAGGCAGACGGGGCTGACGGCTCAGATAATGAGTCAAATGAGACAAGAATTAGTCGCGGCTGGAATAGAGTTAACAGATGAATACAAAGAACATTTCCAGCGTTATCAAGCGGCACAAGGCGGAGCAACCAATGCCATGATAAACGTGACGATAAACCCGGGGTACCGGCACACCGACCTACGCGCGAAACTTTTCATTGATTGCCAAGAGGCATGGATTAACTTAATGCAGGTACTACCGCAAAAAGATCGAGAAGACGCCATTTTCAAGCTTGTTTTACTCAATAAATTTAATAAAAATCAAGAAGAGCGCGATGCGATCAACGCCATCATCGGTCAGGAATAACACACATGTTATGCCCCTACCCCAGCCGATCCGTCGCGACATGATAATGCGGGTCATCCGACACGTTCGCCTCGACCAGATCCCCAGCCTTGCCCAACAGCTTCTGGCACTCCTCGCTAAGGTGCGTCAGATGCACGCGTTTGCCTAGTGAGCTGTACCGCTCAGCGATGGTTAGGAAAAGGGGTCGGGAGTCGATTAGGCCACCTGGCCTCACACATCACCCCAACCGATCCGTCGCCACATGATAATGCGGGTCGTCCGACACGTTCGCCTCGACCAGATCCCCAGCCTTGCCCAGCAGCTTCTGGCACTCCTCACTGAGGTGCGTCAGATGCACGCGTTTGCCTAGTGAGCTGTATCGCTCCGCGATGAAGTTGATCGCCTCCAGCCCGGACTGGTCGTAGACCCGTGTGTAATAAAAGTCGATCACCACATCATCAGGATCGTCGGCCGGGTCAAAGAGGTGCTTAAACGAGTTGACCGACGCGAAGAATAGCGGGCCGTGGATCTGGTAGACCTTGCTGCCGTGGTCGTTGTGCTTCACATCCGCAAACAGGTGCGTCGACTTCTGCCAGGCAAATACCAGCGCCGAGATCACCACGCCTAATATCACCGCACTCGCCAGGTCGTGCATGATGACCGTGTACCCCGCCACAAAAATCATCACCAGCACGTCCGACATCGGCACCTTGTGCCAGGTATTCAGCGTCGTCCACTCAAACGTCCCGATCACCACCATAAACATCACCCCCACCAGCGCCGCCATCGGGATCAACTCGATGTAAGGCCCAAGCACCAATATAAATAACAACAAACACACCGCCGCCGTGATACCGGACAGCCGACCCTTGCCACCGGACTTCACATTAATCAGCGACTGTCCGATCATCGCACACCCGCCCATCCCCCCGAACAGCCCGCAAAGAATATTCGCAGCCCCCTGCCCAACGCACTCCCGATTCCCCCGGCCACGCGTCTGCGTAATCTCATCAATCAACGTCAACGTCATCAACGACTCAATCAACCCCACCCCGCACAACACCAAACTAAACGGAAAAATAATCCACAACGTTTTGAGACTAAGTTCCGGCGCAAGCCCCGCCTCCTGCAACCCCTTCCACGACTCCGTCATAAAATAAGGCAAAGGCAACGTGCCCTTGAGTTCAGCCTTCGCCGGGTCCACACCCGATAGCGCCGCACCCACCTGCTCATCCGTCAGCGACGAAACTGCAACCGCCAACTCAGCACCACTAAGCACCGGGGTTTCAGCAAGCTCAACGCCCGGCCCAGTAAGCCCCGCGTCAACTATCAACGCCGACGCCGTCGCCACCCGTTCCCCAGCCTGCTCCCGCGCCGCCTCCGCCACCGCCGCCGATCGGCTCCCGTCCACCAGCATGTCCTTCACCGTCAGCACCGGCTTCTCGCCGGTCGCCTGATCCACCATCGAATGGTTCAACCCAATCGCGATCAGCGTCACCGTCACGATCGCCACCAGCGTCGAAGGCACCGCCCGCGTCAGCTTCGGCAGCACGAAAATAATCGCCATCGTCAGCCCCACCAACCCCACCATGATCCCCATCTGCGGACCCGCCAGGTAGTGCATCAGCCCATCATCGCCCAGCGTCTTAAAGCTCCCCAACTGCGCCATCCCGATCACAATCGCCAACCCGTTGACAAACCCCAGCATCACCGAGTGCGGCACCATCCGGATCAGTTTCCCCAATCGCAACAGCCCGATGACCACCTGCATCACCCCACACAAAATCACAGCGGGAAACAAATACGCCACCCCGTGCATCGCCACCAACCCGACGATCACCACCGCCATCGCCCCGGTCGCCCCGCTGATCATCCCAGGCCGTCCCCCCAGAACCGCTGTCACCAACCCGATGATGCACGCCGACCACAGCCCGATCATCGGGTCCACCCCCGCCACACACGCAAACGCCACCGCCTCAGGCACCAGCGCCAACGACACCGTCAGCCCCGACAAGATATCCGCCTTCGGCGAAGCCGGCCTGCGCGACATAATCGCCACCCAAGGCTTATATTCCGAAACAGCTTGAGCCACACGGGCCGCGGTTGCATTCATCGAGGGAGATTCCGTGGAAGGTCTGGAAAAGTCGCAGGGGATATTCCGGGGGGTAACCGGGGGGTAACCGGGGGATAACCGGGGGATTTTCCGGGGGGCCGTTATTGCCGTCGCCAGGTGCAACGTCAACGGCTGCAAGGCAAAATATGGGAGCGATACCTTAGCTGTCACGACCCCTTGGGTCAATAAACCAGCCAAAATACAGCAACAAACCATCCAGCTTATCTAAACCACCAAACCCAGTAATCACCAATACAACAATCCCGCGTCCACGCGCCCCGCCCCAACATCTTTTGTGTCTTTTGTGCCTCTTCGTGGCCAATCCCTTCTCCCATCCAGCCACAAAATGCACAAGTGTCACAGGAAGAAAAAGAGGACACCGCTTGATCTGCCGGGTATCCTATTCCGCTCAACCAAGGAGACCCATGTTGTATCGAGGTGAAAAATTCAACAGCATCAGCCACGTCATCGGCGCAGCCCTCGCGCTCGCCGGGCTTGCCGTGCTGGTCGTGCTCGCATCACTCAAAGCCGACCCCTGGAAGATCGTCAGCTTCAGCGTCTACGGCACAACACTGGTCCTGCTGTACACCTGCTCCGCCCTCTACCACAGCTTCCGCGGCAAGGCCAAGGAAATCTTCCGCAAACTCGACCACTGCATGATCTATCTACTGATCGCCGGGACGTACACACCCATCACACTCGTCCTGCTGCGCGAAGAATACCCCGGCTGGGGCTGGTCGATCTTCGGCGTCGTCTGGGCGTTAGCAGTATTCGGGATCGTCTGGGACTCACTACCCACCAAAGGCGCACGCATCCTCCCCGTCGTGATCTACCTCCTAATGGGTTGGCTGATCGTGGTCGCGCTCAAGCCGATGTCACAGGAGTTGCCCGTCGGCGGATTCGCCTGGCTCATCGCCGGCGGACTCGCGTACACGCTCGGCGTCATCTTCTACGCCATGGACACCAAAATCCGACACTTCCACGGCGTCTGGCACCTCTTCGTTCTCGCCGGCAGCATCAGCCACTTCATGACCGTCCTCCTGTATATCCTTTAGCAACCCAAGCGAGATTTATGATCTGTGATGGATGATTGATCACTTGCAAAGCAAGACCCGATCCCTGACCCCTACACCCCCAACCCCATGCCTCAACCCGCCCGTCCGATCCTGCTCGCCATTCTGTTGGCCCTCCTCGCAGGCTGCCAAGCAACAACCATACCCATATCCCTTGGCCCACCCTACACCCCGATCGAACACGCCCGCGCCATTGAACTGATGCCACTGCCCATCCCCCCCGGCATCGTGCGCGTCACCGACAACCAAGGCAAACAACACGACCAACCCGACACCACCGTCCCGCTCACGCTTGAAGATTTTCCCGGGGAACATCCCGGGGAACATCCGAGGCTACTTTCGAGGACACTTCCGGGGACACTTCCTCCGGGGACACTTCCGGGGGCACTTCCGGGGGCACTTCCAGCCTGGCGCATGCAGGTCGCAAACTTCTGGATCGTCGACCTCATCCGCGAGCCGACCGGCACAGTCTCGATCCTCAGCGAAACCGAATTAATCGATGCCCGACGCGTGGAATACGACCCGCCGATGCCGATGTTGCCCGCAACGTTGACAATGAACCAACCAAGTAAACATACCAGCCGGGTACGCATCTACAACCACGACACCGGCACACTCCTGTCAACCGGCGAATGCACCGCAGTCATCACGCTCCTGGGAACCAAACAAATCAGCACACCACTAGGCCCCGCCACCGCAACCCTCATCCAAACCCAACGCCAATACAAGCTCCCCCTGGTCCGCGTAGACATGCACATCCTCTCCGCCTACGTCCCCGCCCAAGGCCCGATCGCCGGCCTCACACGCCGAAACATCAAGCTCCTGGGCCTGCTCCCCATCTCCCGTGAAGAACGCATGATGCGTGTGAAGTGATACCTCTCCCATTTAATACTCGTGACTCCGTGAAGCCCACGTTCTCCTGAACGTGGGACGGTATGACGAATTGACCCACAAGTATTAAATGGAAGTGGTATGACCCGTAGGCTACAGACCCACGATATTATCGGACACCCATACCACCCTCGAAGTTAAGTCCCCTGCCTGATTACACGATAATCGTTACAGGATGGGGGACGATCCAACTATGGAGCCAAGGATGTCAGCAAACGTGGTACGCCTGATCTGCCCGAACTTAAAATGCCGCAAGATCCTCTCGGTCCCTGATTCCGCGCGCGGCAAGAAGGTCCGCTGTCGAGGCTGCGGCATGCGTGTCCAGATCCCACAGAAAAAAGAACAGGTTCCCGTCACGCCCACGCAAGATGAAGCCGCCGAAGGCTAACCAAATCCGCACCCGACTCGCCCCCCTTACACAACTCAAAAAAACAATCCCCACCGATGCACCGCCCACAGTGCTTCGACGGGGTATCAGTAAACACATCAAAGCCCACTGATGCATCGTCCTCGATGCTTCGGTGGGGTATCCGATAAACTAAACTTTTAGTAATCCAATCGTTGCAGTTTTTAATAGCCGCGAGCCGCCGACCTGCGCCCAACCCATTAACTATCCGTATCAGGGATTTCCAATTCCGTTAGCCGCTCCAACGCCTCGATCGGATCCTCACCCCCCGATTCCCCCGCTTCATCCCCATGGTCCGAAATCGTGTCCGCCTTGCTGTCCGGGTCCACCTCGCCCATCTCTTCGAGCAGGTCACTCGACAAGATCCCCGAATCATCCAGCGACTCAGGCGAATCGACCAGCGAACGCACCGGCTTAATCACCTCGGGCTTCCCATCAATCACCACCGTAAATACCACCGGCCCAACCACCAACTCATCACCCGCCGCAAGCACAGCCTCCTGCACGCGGATACTATTATGATAAGTCCCGTTGCTCGACCCCACATCGCGCAGCTTTACCTGACCATCCTCAACCCTCAGCTCACAATGCTGACGAGACACGCTGGTCAGCGGGATACGCAGGTCGCAGGTATTCTTTCGGCCAATGACAAAACCCGCAGGCTTCACCGGGAACTCCCGCCTGCTGCTGTCGGACTTGAACATGACCAACGTGACTTCCATCCAGTTACCCCATTTAGATCAAAAACTGTAAACCAAGCCCTTGCAAGAGTGTACCCCCCCTACCCCCGCGATTCAAGCCCCAACACCACCCCAACAGGTCGGCCCCCAATCCATCCACAGCCTCTACCTCCATGTCCCCTTCTGCTTCCATAAATGCCACTACTGCGACTTCTACAGCCTCGTGGAGCCTAAAGACAAACCCGACCGACAGGATCAATTCACCGACGCACTCATCGCCGAACTCAACCACCTCGCCAACCAACACACCCTAAAGCCCAAAACCATCTTCGTCGGCGGAGGCACCCCCACACTCCTGCGCACCAACCTCTGGTCCAGGCTCCTCGAATCCATGCAACAACTCGGCCTCCTGGATAACCTCACCGAGTTCACCGTCGAAGCCAACCCCGAAACTGTCACCCCCGACCTCATCCACACCCTCGCCGCCGGCGGAGTCAACCGTATCTCCCTGGGCGCTCAATCATTCAACACCGACCAACTCAAAACACTCGAACGTTGGCACGACCCCGACTCCGTCCCCAAAGCAGTCGATATGCTCGCCGACGCTGGCATCACCAACTTCAACCTCGACCTCATCTTCGCCATCCCCCACCAGACACTCGACCAACTCGACCAGGACCTCGACGCCGCACTCGCACTCAACCCCACACACCTCTCATGCTACAGCCTCATCTTCGAACCCAATACACCCTTAACCCAAAAAATGAAGATGGGCCGAATCAGCCCCGTCGGCGAAGAACTCGAAAAACAAATGTACGCACACATCATCCAACGCCTCGACAACGAAGGCTTCGAGCACTACGAAATCAGCAACTGGGCACGACGGAACTCGGGGATCGAGGATCAGGAATCAGGGATCGAAGAGGATCAAATATCTACATCCCCCAACGCCGTCTCTGAGCGCAGCGAAGCGGCGGGTGCTTTGCAGAATACAGCACCCAGCAACCCGGGACCATCCCCCCCCAACTCAGCACCCAGCGCTCAACACTCAGACCTCTCCCCCTCCCCCGATACCCGACACCCAATACCCGACACCCGATCCCTCCGCTGCCAACACAACATGGCCTACTGGACCAACCAGAACTGGCTAGGCCTAGGCCCCGCCGCCGCCAGCCACCTCAACGGCAAACGCTGGAAAAACCTACCCAACCTCGGCAAATACATCCAACACGCACCCACACCACCCACCACCGACCACGAACAACTCCCACCCAAACAACACATCGGCGAACTCATCATGCTCGGCCTACGACTCCGACAAGGCCTAACACTCAACTGGATCAACCAACACATCCCCCAAAACGACCCACGCCAAACCACCATCAACGAACTCATCGACATCCACATGCTCGAACGCACCCACACCCACCTCCGCCTCACCCCACAAGGCCTCTTCCTCGCCGACTCCATCATCGCAAAACTCTTATAACCCCCGCCCCCCTCTTCACATCATCAATCATAAATCATCAATCTCCCTCCCCCTCTTCACCTCAGCACTCAGCACTCAGAAATCACACATCCCCACCCCCAAAGCCCACTGATACGCCTTCATCTTAATCCCAGCGCGCATGTACGGCGCATGTTAGGCATTGCGCTATGGGTGGGTTGGTGCGATGATGTGGCCTTCACGACACGGAGGTCCACGCCATGCATATCCAAACACACAAACCGATCGAACAAC
>JAJRRS010000031.1 GCA_024279275.1 Planctomycetota bacterium
CATCCAACTGCACTCGACCGACCGACCAAGGCTCAGATAGCCCCAGGATCGTCTGATATAGCTCCGCATCTCGCATGGGCACACTCCTTAGGTGCCCGTTTTACTCTCAATCAACACCCACGGAAATCCCGGAAGGACCATATTTCCTTGAAGAGTGTGTCTCATGATCTCTATCGTCATCGCAATATCAACAGATGGCGATTTCTGTGATTGACGAGATTTCTTGAATACACATGGGACCACACAACTGGTGTCTATCATGACATTAGACCTAGTCACTATTGGAATTTTGATAGATTTAATTTCGCCGCGAATTCTATCGATTTTGCCTGTATCTCCCACTGCTGATGTATATGCAGTCATGCGTATAATATCTGGCGTATGAAACAGTTTAAGGAAATCTGGATGCCAAACAAATGTATCACGAATATGTGTTGTACCATTTAGAGGCTCAAAGCCCTGCGCCACCATGTCCTGAAATCTAAAGGCTAAATTCTCGCCGTCAAGAAATACCAACGACCGTTTATCTCTATCCAATTGGGTACTAGCTCTTGCAAAACACCGCATTGTCAAAAGTACTCCTACTTACAGCCAATAAATGAACATGGGGAGACAGCGTTTTAGCCATTCTACCGCGTGCGAATACTTCGGATTGTTGCCCGGGCCCGGGGTTGTCATCGTTACATTATATCAAAGCACGCATGAGCAACCATGCCCGTGGAAATGCGTTGATATTAGGGGATCAACCGTCGGTCGAGAATATGCCGACCCGGGCAGGATGCCCGGGCTATATGGGAGGAATGTGGTGTGGGGGTGCTGAGCGGTGCCGGAAATTTCCTCCAAGAGATACTGCGGATACCCCACCGAAGCACCGGGGCGGTGCATCAGTGGGCTTTGGGGGGGGTGCTTTTCAAGTTTAATAAATCGCTAGCGGCTGCTGGGTGAGATGTGTTGGACGATGGGGTTTAGGAGGTTGGGGATGAGTCGGTCGGCGGCGAGGGCTTCGCAGTGTTGGCCTAGCATGGTCGTCAACTCTTGGAGGTCGTCTAGTTTGTCGATTGGGCCGTAGCGTCTAAGTGTGACGAAGAGGCTGATGGGTTCGTCGGCGTAGCGTCTGCCTGAGCCGCGTCGTGAGCGTCTTCGTGTTTTGACCTCGAAGTAGGCCTGGAGGTTGCCGTCTTCGGAGAGGTTCATGCCGAAGACGGGCTGGGCGTCGAGGATTTTTGTTCGGGGTGTGGCGTCGGTGGGTTTGAGGAGTTCGCCTAGGGGTGAGTCGGCGAAGAGCGCATCGTAGATGACCTCGTCGTGGTTGCCTTTGCATTCGAGGTCGAAGCCGAACATGAGTTCGAGGTAGTCGACGTCCAGCGGGCTGATGGTGAGGTAGTACGGTGTGACCTCTAGGATCTGGCTGTGGAAGCGGTAGGCGTCTTCGAGGGAATGGGGGTTGACGTGGCCGGTGCGTATGCTGCCTTGGCGTAGGGTGAGCCAGGTGTATTCGGCTTCGCGTTTGGAGGATTCGAGGGATAGTTCGCCGTCGTATCGGCGGAAGCGGGTCATGTCGGGGTGGGACTTGCGTATCTGGTCGAAGAAGTGCAAGAGGGTGTCGCGCTCGGTGGGGAGGTCCATCTTGAGAGCGAGTTTCTGGTTGATATAAAATTCGGTGCACAGGGCACCATAGCTCGTGGCCATGATTTAAGATCCTTGGCTAGCGGGTCACGATGGCGGTATAGCCTTGTGAGTATAGCAGCCCATAGCCCGTTTATCGACTTGTGGGGGCAGGGGCTGAACGTGAATATGGGGGCTAATGGGGTTGTGACGGCTGAAACGGGGTATCTATTGGACCTGTGGGGCCTTGAA
Organism: Planctomycetota bacterium; assembly: GCA_024279275.1. GTDB lineage: Bacteria > Planctomycetota > Phycisphaerae > Phycisphaerales > Phycisphaeraceae > JAJRRS01. The sequence goes on from JAJRRS010000031.1 coordinate 1,858, forward strand.
AATCGCCGGGTCGGCCGGGCAATGGGGAAGGGGTCTTGGGCTGAGGGGGACGGCGTTGGGGACGTGCCCAAACCCCTCGCTTGAAAACACCGATAGGGATGCTAACCTCTACGACTCGACATCCCGATCCCCGGTAGCTCAATGGTAGAGTAGGTGACTGTTAATCACTTGGTTGTAGGTTCGAGTCCTACCCGGGGAGCTTCCTGAAAAGTCGCTGACTTACGCGACACGACGATAGACGCCAAACCGATCAGGGTTTGGCGTTTTTCATAACTCCCTGACGGCAAAGGGTTACGGCGTGCCCTTGAAACGAATCCAATCTCTCAGTTCGATACCGAGAGATCGATACCGTCCTGTTCGGAAACTCCGTTCCGCGTAAAATGAGCAACAACAGATCTTTGACAAATGAATGATCTTGGGATGAAGTTCCATCGGGGAGCCCGGATAAACTGCGCAACAGGTCGGGGACGAGTGCGAAGCGCACCGAACGCGATTTGCTGCATGATCATGGGGTGTTGATGGATGGCCTCGATGATGATTGACTCAGGCAGCCTTTCGATGGTAGTGCTTCAGCAGTCCTCCGAGGCGTCCCTCGCAAAGGATCTCGCCCGTGGTGAGCGGTGGATCATCGGTCAGCTTCAAGAGTGGCTTGTTCCCCTTGGACTGATGCGGCCGCTGCTTGTGGTAGTAATCCACAAATTCGGTGACCAAGTAGTTGAGGTGTCGGTGGCCAAGGATCACGAAGTGAGACAGACACTCGTGTTTTATGGTCTGCACGAACCGTTCCATGTGGGCGTTCAGATTAGGGCTTCGGACCGGCAGTATGGTTATCTCAATGCCAGCCGAATTGAGGATGTCATCGAACATCGTCACGAACTTCTCATCACGGTCGCGGATCAAGCGGCTGGCTTTCAGGTCGGGATTAATCTCTTTGGCCACCTGATCGAAGAAGGCGTTGATTGCCTGGGTGTTCAGGTGAGGGCTGATGAGTCCTGGGGTCTTGCCGGTCTGCGGGCAGACGGCAGCGATGACGTGGACCCAGTCGTAGCGGGTTTGTTTGACGACGCGCGGCCTTGAACCCGTGGGTTCCCAGCCGCGTGCCACCGCCCCCTGTTGGCCGAACCCCCGGGGGCGCGCTTCATCCTGGAACCACAGCTCAATGCGTTTGTCGGGGTGCTCTTGCTTGACGGATTCGACTTGTTTTACAGCGTTTTTTTAAGGTCGGCCTGTGCCTGGGGGTCGGCCTTCTCGTGTTGAGGCCGAGGCATCAGCCACGAAGAACCCAGGCGGCGCAGCAGGTGGTAGACGCCGCTGAGTGAGTGGAGGGTGTCGAACTCTTGCTTGAGGATGCGTTGATAATCTTTGCCGTGCAAGACGCTGACTTGGTCGTCATCGGTCGGCCCGGATTCGATGCGGTCTTTGAACGCTTGTTCTTTGTCGGGCGTGAGGTTGGGCTTGCGTCCGGCACCGCGTTGGTGGGAAAGCGCGTCGATGCCGCGACGGTTGTAGCGTGTCACCCAATCGCGGATCAGGCGGGCATCTTCGCCAAGGAGTTGGGCAATCTTTACGCTGGTCAGTAATTGTTGCGCCATCGCCACCGCCTGAATCCGCCTGGCGGTCGTGAGGTTGGGTTCGTCTTTAGCGGCTTGGAACAGTTGATCGAGGGTCAGGTGCGGTTGAACGGTCATGGTGAGCCTTCTTGCTCAAGGTGGATGACCGATCAAGTTGCAAAACGCGGGCCAGGCAGGGGGATGAATGTTGGGATTGGTATCAGTGGGGCCACAGCTCTGAGCCCGTCCAGCACGGAGGAGGTGACGAGTTCGTTTTCGACACCCCACTTAAAGACGTGCCTGATGCGAACCACACGCTTGTTGATGAGCGTACGGGCCAGGTTGCTGTCGATCATCTGTTGACGAACAGACTTGAGTCGACGCGGCCCGAAGACATTGGCGGGGATGTCGCCGTACAAATCTACCAAGGGCCGAAAGCTATAACGTAGAGCCTGCAGTTCTCGTGTCGGTTGTCCCCCTTTGACGTAGTAACTCTCAGCGTGATGCCAGAAAGCGACCACCAGGTCATTGATGGTGCTACGGGAGGTATCGGCTTCGGATGTGGTCGAGTGCTGTCGGTTGTTGGCTAACCATTCCTGGAGAACCCGCCGGTACGCCTCATGACTTTCCGGTGAGCCATGGGTACCGAGGTAGTGGTCGTGACCGTTCAGTGTGACAACCGCTCGGCCAGTGGCCCGATGCAGTCTGTAAGAGGGTACTTTGTGGGTGAGTCGAGGCATGTGCGGCTCCTTGAAGAGCCAAAGCGGTCCTCCGGGTTATGAGCGGCCACCAAGAGATCGCCGCAATTGCTTAACTGGCTTATAGATAGGTGGTTTACGCCTAAGGTGTGGCGCGGCAAAATGCGGCAAAATGACGCATATCGGGGTCGATCGGCACGCCCTATACGAGCCCTATCCAATCTGCGAAGAGTGCTCTACTGTATGCACTGCGGACCGAGCTAGCGGGGTTCAAAAAGCCTGTCATGGTCCGTGGAGGAGGAGGCACGATGCCAGTCAGGTTTCTCAATCCGCTATTCTTTATCATCGCAAAATCAACTCACTCTGAGATGGCAAGGCAGGTCCAGTATCTGAAGGTCGAGAACCAGATTCTTCGAGCGCGATTACCAAAGTATATCCAAACGACGCCGGCCGAACGCTTTCAGTTGCTCAAGTTTGGCAAGCCTTTGGGGGCCGCGATCAAGACATTGATTACGATTGTTCACCCACGAACCTTCGCGCGATGGGTCAACGACGAAACCCCGAAACCCTTAAACCCCCCAAAGGGTCGGCCTCGCATACGAAAGGATGTTGAAACTCTGGTTGTTCGCATCGCTCGAGAGACCGGGTGGGGGTATACGAGAATAGTAGGGGAGTTGCGTAAATTGCACATCCGAAAGATCAGTCGAGGTACAGTTAAGAACATCCTGGTTGCCAATGATATCGAGCCTGCGCCGACCCGCCGTGGCCTGGCTTGGGCGGAGTTCATCCAACGCCACAAGCAGACTCTCTGGGCCTGCGACTTCTTCTCCAAGAGTGTTTGGACACCACTGGGAATGAGGCGGTTCTATGTGCTAGTTTTCATCCACATTGGCAGTAGGCGGGTGCATATAGCGGGGATCACCGACCGAGCCGATCGCGATTGGATGGCCCAGCGGGCCCGGGAACTGGCCGACTTCTTCCGGGGGCGGGGGCGGGGGCAGGCCGAGTTGCCAACAATGGTATTCCGCGACCAGGATGTGAGGTTCACCAAGCAGTTCGACGCCATCCTCAAATCGGCCGGCGTGCCGATGCAAAAACTAACTGCCTACTCACCCAACCTCAACGCCTACATCGAACGCTGGATCCAGTCGATCAAGCACGAGTGCCTGGATCACTTCATCGTCTTTGGGGAGCGGCATCTGCGATACCTTGTCGAAGAATACGTCGATTACTATCACCATCAACGGCCGCACCAGGGGCTGAGTAATGAACCCCTCCACGGCCTGCAACTGATCGAGGAACCCGACCAGCCTGATGATGCATCTCACATCATCTGCAACAGTCGGCTCGGTGGGCTGCTCAAGCATTACGAACGCCGCGCGGCTTGATCATCAAAAATCCACCGTCGTCAACACTTCCACATTGAACGCTCATCCAGGAACCCCAATGCAGCCGGTTCGGCCATCGGCTCGCGCCGATGCACAAACCGGTCAACGCACGGGAAATCGATGAGCGAATATCCTCGATCGGCAGCGATGAAATACGCTCAGAATTCGGATGACAATCTATTTGTACAGCGCGGTCCTGGCTGATCAAACCGGGGCGTGCGGACGTATCCGAGACCATGAACCGACGTGTGCGGGCCTCGCTTATGGCGATCCTGCCTGCGTTACGAGATTCCGGGCAGTATCCTGGCGTGGTCATACGAACTGAGGATTGGCTTGAAACGTATCGATTACAAACCCCCGACCACACCGCCGGGACATGACACTGTGATTAAGATAAGGGTGAACCCGTAACCAGACCGCTCACACAGGGAACGAATCAATGCACCATGCGCTACCCCAACCATCGCACCGCTTGACACAGATCGTTTTGAGTCTGGGCCTATTTTGCCTGTTGGTGTTTGGCTTGCAGGCCCAGGCGGAAGAACCTCAAACCCAGCCTCAGACCCAACCACAACCCCAAACCCAGCCGGAAACACAACCACAACACACATGGATCCACGCCCCGGCCCCTGAAGGTCCGATCTCGGCCAGGCTCCAACTTGAGCCGGACAAGCAGTTGATCGCCGGGCAGTTCGCGGATCACGTCAAGGTGGTGGTCAGGAATCACAGCGAAGACCAGGCCGTCGCGATACAGGGTTTGAAGTGGTGGGAAGGCGGGATCGAATCGATGAAGTGGTATGGCCTGATCCCCGGCTCCACCAAGCAGGCGGAGAAAGGCGAGATCGAAGTCTCCTTGAACCGCACCGCGCAGTCGCCTACTTCCCTCGCTTTCGAAAAGGGGCTGCTGCTGCCTGGCGAACAAATCACGGTCCGCTTGCCGTTCACTCCGCAGCGCTACCCCACCAACACGCTGCAGGTTGACTACATCGCGGTCGGTGGCGACGGCGATGACTGGATGGACCACGTCTTGATCGAAGGCCCGCCCCCGGCTTACATGGGCTCGACCTTCGTACGGCCCGACGACCGCTCGATGCAAAACCGACGGGGCAAGGGCGGGCTGGGTCTGCTTCGATCGACCATGACAATGGGGCAAGAACAAAGCCCACGGATTCTGATGTCACACTTCGACGTACCGATCCCAATCGAGAAGGAATACGACCTCGCGTTGACCGGCGGGCTGACCCGGATGGAAGCCGCGGGCCGGGCCGGGGCCACGATCGAGGAGATGAACCACATGGGCTACTACCTCCCACAGATAAAGACGTGGTTCTTCATCCGCGGCGATGGCGATGCCCGGTATCTGCGCTTTGAAGACGGCAAGTGGGTATTCGATTTCATGCTCAACATGCCGGCGTTCGCGCCGGAGCTTTTTGGCCGGGGTGAGAGCAAGACGCCGATCCTGCTGAACCCCGACGTGTTCGGCGAGATCGTTGATGTGAATACACCCAGCCAGGGCATGTACTACAACCCCGGGATCACGATGCTTGACGCCGACGAGTTGTGGCAGGTGCTTCAACATGCCGGGAAGAAAAAAGGGGCCTTGCTCGATGCCGTGGTGATCGATCCCAACGGGCTTGGTAAATACTGGGTATTGAGCCTGGCGGTCCGTGTCGATGCTTCGGGTCGTTGGGAGCACCCCAAGATCAAGCCGACCGCATCGATCGGCGACGCCGGCTTTGAGCGTGAACACGAATAATCGGCCTACGTGAGCTTAGAAACTAGCGGGGCCTCCTCGGGGGTAAGGCGGCGTATAAACAGATTGTCTTCTGCCGGGCCCGCGGGGGACGCGGTATAATCAGTAGACACTCGGTGAACATATGGCCCCTTATCGGGCAGAAGGTTCGAATCCCTCTTGGAACCAATCCGCCCGATACTCCATTCCGACCCGCCCCTCAATGTAATACCCATTTCGTATGTCAGCCGGACGCCCCCCACTGCCATCTCGCCCAGACATGGAACGTTGAACCCGGATCGCCGGAGTGGCTGGTTCGGCCATCGGCTTGCGCCGATGCCGCCACGGCCAAGAAATATCATGTCTATATCAATGGCCAACTCTCGGATTTGCTGTCATATCAAGAGCTTCGATCAAAGTCGCCCCGGTGGCGTAGCCGGGGCAGTCAAATGAGAAATGTCAGTTTATCAGGTAAGCGGTTTTTTTGTTGCTTGCCGTTGCGGTCTCGCGGTATAAAGGATGTGACTACTAGTAAGGGTTTACTCATATTGAACAGCGAGGTTGCTATGCGCCAATGGAAGAAAAGATGTCTGGGTTGTTTGCTTCTTGTCGGGTTCTGCCTTTTAACGGGGATGCCCAGCCACGCGGACCTGACCAAGGCGTTGGGGGACGCCAACGAGCCATCGCCCGACCAACCCAATAATGACCAGCCCGACAGCGCTCAGCCCGGCGATGGGCCTGCACCCGATGCCGAGCCCGATCGAGTCGCCCCCGTGTTACCCAATCTGCGGCGCAACGAGGCGATGCAGTTGACGACCATCTGGATGAAAGAGATCCGCCGCGACCAGACGACGCTCCACGGCTACTACTCCCACGGCGCTAATGCGCAGCGCACGCTAGGCAATGCGTTCGAGATGGTCGGTGCTGCGGACCACAATGGACACCTTGAAGCATGGGCCGGGTGGGTCTATCTCGACTGGATCTCGGCGAGTAATTTTTATACGAATCAGGCGTATGAACTACGCAAGTCGCAGTCGACGATCCGCAAGCGCGGCGCTCTGACGCCTGGGCAAGTGAATTACCTCGCGCAGGGCATGCAAAATTATCGCGAGCGCCATGCAGAGATCGCGGACGTCATGGCCCAGCGTGTCGAGACAACAGCGCGTGGGCTGCACTACTCCGAACTCGAAGATCATGAGAGCGAAGAGGTACAGGACTTGGCTTGGGCGGCACGGCAGGTTAATAGCGAACGGGCCGCGGGCATCCACGGGCGTATCCGCAGCTACGGCAGCGACCTCGTGTTCTACGCGGTCACCCCCGACAATCCGATGACCGAGTACGCGCCGCAAGAGGGCCTGCCCCCGCACAACCCTGTTATCAATGCGGGCGGCGACGGCGAGGTCTCGATGGACGAACTGATACGAATGTTCAATAAAGACCTCAAAGATCTCAAGGAAATGCGAAAGCAGATCCGCGAAGGCAAAGAGATCGATGGTTGGCGATACTCCGCGCTCGATAGCCGGCTGCTGTCCATCGCCAACGAGATCAAGGAACGCGGCGGCACCCTGCCCGAGGAAATCCCCACGGGTCGACCGCGGCATAAACCCGAGACGGCCAACCCCAACCAGTCTGACGTTGATAAGCCTAACGGTGACACGCCCGTCAAGCTCGGCCCGCCGCCGACGGCGCCCGTCAAGCCGATGGCCCTTCCCGAGCTTGGCAACACGCCCAACCAGAAGAAGTTCAAGCAGGACGTCGTGGACTCCGAGAAGGAACTGTTCGACCACCTTATGACAAAGCGCAAAGATTGGGATATGAAATCCGCATTGGAGTGGGACGGGAAACGGCACGCGCTGATCGGCAAGGCGACCAAGGCCCAACAGAGCCTCGCGCTGGCCGCCGCCGGTTCACACAGCCCTAGCGAGCTTAAGCGGTTACGCGCGATCTCGAAGGGCCTTGAAGAACTCGCGACGGACAAGAAAACAGACAAGGAACTGAGCAAGAAATTTCACTATGCCAAGAAAGTGCTAGACGATTACATCGCTGTTAACGAGGCGTTGAAGAAGGCTGGTGCGGGCCATGGCCCAGTGGTCAAAACTATTGCAGCAATCAAAATGCCCAATTACGCTGACGCGGCGATGAAGTTGGGCGGCTACCGCGCTTGGTCCGACGCCGATCGGGCCCGCACGGCCATGTGGAAGCACCAAGCGAGCATGAACAAAAAAGGCCGAGACATCATGCACGCTCAGCAGAAGCTGTTAAACGATCGGTTGATGCGTGGCCAGAAAACCATCAACGAAAGTCTTAAACAGGCTGGTCGGAAGCCGGGCTTCCGTGTCCACCGCGACAAGGACTACATCAAGACCGGCAGCCCAGCCGTCAAAGACCTCCTCGGCCCCAGCGGGCAGAACGTACTTGTCCAACAGGCCAAACTCCGTCGAGAAGCGACGAAGATTACGGACAAAGGCAAGTCCGATTAAGAAAGCCGCTCGAGACGAATCACGGATAAGAGTTGATAGCGCTTCTCCTGGCTTTGGCAATAGTTCTTCGATCGTCGGCATCGCAAATGCGACGGGAAAATATGCCCCAAAAACAAATGTGGCATAGATATATCTTTCTATACTGGTGACCCCCTCCTGAAAACCTGATCCAGTATTTGTGAGAGAATTCATCCGGCCGTAGGCCGGAAAGGATTCCTCGATGAAGAAGCGACATAGTGTCGAGCATATCATGTCCAAGTTGCGTCAGGCGGACGTTGAGCTAGGCAAAGGCCAGAAGGTGCCTGAGGTTTGCAGACAACTGGAGATCAGCGAGCAGATCCTACTGCACGACCGCGACACCAAGTTCCCCAAACAGTTCGGCCGAATTCTTGAGCAGGCCGGCCACAAAGTCATGCGCATCGTTCCATATTCTCCGAACCTCACCGGCCACGCCGAGCGATGGATTCAATCCATCAAATATGAGTGCCTGAACCACTTCATAGTCTTCGGCGAAAGACACCTGCAGTACTTGCTGGCCGAGTACGCCGACTATTACAACACCCAACGTCCACACTCGAGCTGTCAGCATTTACCACCCTCACAAAAAAGAGGGCCATTAGGCAAAGAAGACGAGGCTATTCGAGTTGAATGTCGGGGTCGGTTGGGTGGATTGCTTAAGCATTATGAGCGGCAAGCGGCGTGACTCGGAGGCGAGCACCAGAGCCAGCATCACGGTGATTTGATCACTCGTCCCAAGCCCGATGCAGCCGTCCTCCGGGTTAAATCATGCCATTTCGGAGCGGATAAAATCATTTAAACACTGTGAGTAATAAGGTTTGCGTTCGTTCATCAAAGCTCGGTCCTCCAGGTTATGAGAGGGCACTCCGGGATCGTCGCAATTGCATAAGTGACCGTGATTTACGTGACTTAGGCAAAAGCGCAGCGCGGCAAAATGCGGCAAAATGACGCAGATCGGGGTCGACCGGCACGCCCTATACGAGCCCGTCATTTTGCAAGAGGGTCGCCGGTTTCTCGCCGGTTTCGAGCATAGCCGTCTCGAAGGAGTGATATCATTTGCTCCACAATAGTTATGCACCAATGGGCGACATCGGGAGTTAAAACTCGCATAGGCCAAGCATGCGGAATTTGCCTTGTCTTTACCTTCAAGGGAATTCGCTTAAGAATTTCGTGTGTCTCTTTCGGAGAAGGTACGACTTGTTCATAGTCAGCAACTTTGAAATGAACAAGCTCATTGCGTAAGTAGATAATATTGCGAAATTGAGTCCAGAGATTCGATTTTGGAGGCCAGTAACTTCCGCACAGTGCCATACCCAATATTTCCCACTTTTGCGTTAGTTCCATGCTTCGTTGAAATGTTATTGCGTCTGGAGACAATTCTGGTGGAACTTGATGAAGATGATTCTCAGGAAATGTTTGAATCTCATGCAAGAAGAATGCTACTTGATTTATAAAAGCTTCAGCTGCGCATACTGATAGCAGTATGCAGGAAAGCGGCTTGGTAACGGAATCCGGTAAATCCTTGGCCTCTTCCGCCAATTCTCGAGCTGACGCAAGATGGAGACCTGCCATGTCCGGCAACTCTCGCATCTTGAGCCAGCCATCCTGCGGCTCCATTCGGCACCAAGCGAACCTAGTCTGGTGGGATTGGTCTGGCTCACGCAGGATGAAGTCAAGACGAGACGGCTGCACTCCGGCCTCAGTCATCTCTTTAATGATCTTGTCTACGTCCTCAGACACACCGCCAAATTCGTAAGGCAGGTCAACAGGTTCGAAGTCCGCGCAACCACAGCAATTTTGATATTCTTTACCACTTCCGCATGCGCATTCAGCCGCTGGACCGAATCGAATCCCAGCTTGTCCTAATTCACGGCCGACCTTGTCGACATGTTTCAGGCCGTGTTCTACAAGGGAAATCAACTTGGTGTCTGCTAAGTCTTCACCAATCCGCTTAGCTTCATTGAGAGCTTCTCTTGCCTTTTTGAGTTGGAGCGTATCTGTATATATGCCTGCTAGATTGGACAACGTTGAGGCTGTAGAACGTAGGTTTCCGACCGTTCGGCTTATGTGTAGATCTTTGCGGGTGCAAGCTATTGCACGTTCATATCGCTTGCCGCGCCAGTAGTATAGGCCAAGATTACAGTAGTTGTTTGCGAGCCCATCCAGGTCGCCAATACTTCTTTTGATAGAGGAAGACTCTTCGATCAGATTCGAGCCTTCCTCGTGTTTTTTAGCGTCATTGTCACTTAGGAGCATGGAGCCAAGATTGGCTTTCACACGCGCATAGTGTTCGACATCCTCTTCCTTGTCTTCGTAATATGCTAGCGATAATTCCCAGCACTGCTGGGCCCTGTCACGCTGGCCGTTTGTGTAATATGCCTTGCCGGCCTCTATACAAGCTACTGCATGCATCCCTGGGTCAGATCCTGGCTTGCTCATAGAAGCTAATACGCCTTCATCTTAATTCCAGCGCGACCCAATCGGTGTGGCAGATGCTGGCCAGGCGTTGGGGACCCAGGTGGTTCCAGGCCACCACGCATGCGTCCCACAGTTCGTCCTGATCAGCGAAGATACGGTTGCTTAGG
>JAJRRS010000032.1 GCA_024279275.1 Planctomycetota bacterium
AACTTACTCTTCATGGTCTCTTCCTCTCCTAAAAGAAAACGAAAACGAAACGAACCGGTTAGTTACTCACAACACATTCCACGGGCCAAACCGACCTATGGGCCGCGCACCGAAGTTAAAGCCATGACCGGACCGCCAGCCCAATTGGGCCGACAAGAGACGTGCGTACCATGCTATGGAAGCTCTCTCTCCTCCATCCGATCACACGCCCTCCAGCGCGTGACAACCCAAGTATAACCGAACAGCACCATTCGGCCATGCACATATTAGATAATTAACCCAACTCTTACATAAAAAAACGCTGGGAGCCGGTTATCCGATCTCGGGGACAAGGGGGTTTTGCAACTAAAACAAACTAGAATTTATCTTATCTAATTGTATTTAATATACTTATATCTATTCAATATTCAGTGTCAGCCGATCCCCCACCACATCAAACCCCACCACCGAACCGTCCGGCACCTCCCCAGCAATAATCGCCCGCCCCAATCGCGTCTCAATCTCGTGCTGCAGATACCTCTTCAACGGCCTCGCACCGTAAACCGGGTCGTACCCCGCCTCCGCCACATGCCGTTTCGCCGCATCCGTCAGCGTCAACGTGATAGACCGATCATCCAACCGCTTCTGAATGTCCTTAAGCAACAATTCCACGATATGCGTGATCTGATCCATCCCCAAAGGCTGGAACAAAATCGTGTCATCCACCCGATTAAGAAACTCAGGCCGAAAATGCTGACGCAACTCAGCCATCACCGCATCACGCGACCCCTCACTGATCTCCCCACCCCCAAGCACCGAATCGTCCAGCAGATGCCGACTCCCAATATTGCTAGTCATAATAATGACCGTGTTCTTGAAGTTCACCGTCCGCCCATGGCTATCCGTCACACGCCCATCATCCAATATCTGCAACAACACATTAAACACATCCGCATGAGCCTTCTCGATCTCATCAAACAGCACCACCGAATAAGGCTTCCGACGCACCGCCTCCGTAAGCTGCCCACCCTCTTCATAACCAACGTATCCAGGAGGCGCACCAATCAGACGGGAAACCGCATGTTTCTCCATGTATTCGCTCATGTCGATCCGCACGATGTTCTCTTCACTATCAAATAAAGCCTCCGCCAACGCACGAGCCAGCTCCGTCTTCCCCACACCCGTCGGCCCAAGAAAAATAAACGATCCAATCGGCCGCTTGGGATCCTTAATCCCCGCCCGCGCACGAATCACCGCATCCGCAACAAGCCGCACCGCCTCATCCTGCCCGATCACACGTTCGTGAAGCATCTTGTCCAGGTGCAGCAATTTCTGCCGTTCACCCTCGACCAACCGGGCCACAGGCACCCCCGTCCAACGCGCAACCACCTGCGCAATCTGGTCCTCACCCACCTCCTCATGCAATAACCTTTCGCCCCCGGATTCCCCCGCCCCCACAAAGCCGGCGATGGCATCGCCGGTCCCCCCGGATTCACCATTGTTTGCATGGCCACGGATGTCATCGCCGGTCTTGTTACCCGTCGAATCATCCAACCCCAAACCCGTCACACCGACCCGCGATCCCATCGCGGGCTTTGTATCAAACTCCATCGCCGCCAGTTGCTTCTCCAGCCCCGGCAACTCCCCGTGCCTCAGCTCCGCCGCACGCTCCAGATCGTACTCACGCTCCGCCACCTCAATATCATGACGAACCTGCTCGATCCGCTCGCGCAACCGCTGACCCTTACCAAGCTCCGCCTTCTCGTTCTCCCACTGCGCACGCATCGCATCCCCCCGATGCCTCAGGTCCGCCAACTCCTTCTGCAAATCACCAAGCCGCTGCCGACTGCCATCATCCTTCTCCTTCTTAAGCGCCGCCTCCTCGATCTCCAACTGCATCACACGTCGGCTCACACGATCCAACTCCGCCGGCATCGAATCGATCTCCATACGGATCATCGCGCACGCCTCATCCACCAGATCAATCGCCTTGTCCGGCAAAAACCTGTCCGTGATATACCGATCCGACAGCACCGCCGCCGCAACGATCGCCGCATCCTGAATCCTCACACCGTGATGCACCTCAAAACGCTCGCGCAATCCACGCAATATCGAAACCGTGTCCTCAACCGTCGGCGGATCGATCCGCACCGGCTGAAAACGACGTTCCAACGCCGCATCCTTCTCGATGTACTGCCGATACTCATCCAACGTCGTCGCGCCAAGACAATGAAGCTCCCCCCGCGCCAGCATCGGCTTGAGCATGTTCCCCGCGTCCATCGCGCCCTCCGCCTTCCCCGCACCCACAATCGTGTGCAGCTCGTCAATAAATAAAAGTATCCGACCCTCAGCCTGCTTGATCTCATTAAGCACCGCCTTGAGACGCTCCTCAAACTCACCACGAAACTTCGCACCCGCGACCAGCGAACTCATGTCCAATGCAAAAATAGTCTTGTTTTTAAGCCCCTCCGGAACATCCCCACGCACAATCCGCTGCGCCAACCCCTCCGCGATCGCCGTCTTCCCAACCCCAGGCTCACCAATCAACACCGGATTATTCTTCGTCTTCCGAGACAACACACGGATCACCGATCGAATCTCTTCATCCCGCCCGATCACCGGGTCCAATTTCCCCTCACGCGCCATCACCACCAGATCCCGCCCGTACCGTTCCAATGCCTCGTAAGTCGCCTCCGGATTATCCGACCGCACACGCTGATTACCACGCACCTCCGTCAACGCCTGCAAAAAAACATCCCGCGTAATACCCAAACCCGTAAGCACCCGACCCCCCGCGGTAGCCTCAGGCTTATCCAGTATCCCCAATACCAGATGCTCAACCGAAACATACTCATCCTTAAGCCGCTTCGCCTGCCCCTCCGCATTCACAAGCACCTCATTCAACGCCTGCGTCAGATAAACCTTCCCCGCCTCGGAACCGGGGGAACCGGGGGAACCGGGGGCGCCCGGGCCTGACACGCTGGGCCGACCATCCAACTCCCGCGTCAGCTCCCCAACCACCACATCCGCCGGCCTCCCCAGCTTCTCCAGCAGCCGCGGAACCAACCCATCCTCCTGCTCACATAGCGCAAGCAACAGATGCTCCACATCCACCGCCTGATGCCCGCGCCCAACCGCCAAACTCTGCGCAGCCTGCAACCCTTCCTGTGTCTTCTGCGTGAATTTATTAGGGTCCATTAGGTGCCTCCCTCGGACAAGGTGTGTAAAAATCCAACTCAACGCCGGGTCTGAGACACGCCCGGAGTGTCCAACGCCCGGATATCCCCCGCCCCCATAAAGCCGGCGATGTCATCGCCGGTCCTGTTCCCCATTGAATCAACATAACCCGAACCCTCGCCGGCCCCCCGGATTCACCAACCCCAGGCGGTATCCATACAGGTCTTAATCCTCCCCGGGCAACTCGCCCAAGGCCTCTTGTTTCAACCCTTCATACAACTCCCGTTCCCGCTCGCTAAGTTCCTTGGGAACAACAATCACCAACCGAACAAATAAGTCACCAGCCGATCCCTTCTGACCGGGCAACCCCTTGCCTTTAAGCCGAAGTTTCTGCCCGCTGTTCGTGCCCGCCGGGATACGCAGCGTCACCGTCCCATCCATCGTCTCCACATCCACCTGATCCCCCAACGCCGCCTGCCAGGGCGCCAGCTTCACATCCATCGTCAGGTCTCGCCCGCTCAGCACGAACCTACTATCCGGCGCAACACTGATCCTAAGAATCAGCCCCTCCCCAGCCAGCCTGACCTTCGCCCCGTTGGCTGTGCCTTTGGGAATCTTGACCTCAAGGGTCTTGCCCCCACCCGCGCCTTGCAGATTGATCTCCCGGCTTGACCCGTGAAAAGCCTCGTGAAGACTGATCGTAATCGGCGACTCCTGCGGCTCCGGCCGTTGCACACCGCCCCCAACACCCCCGGCTCCCCCAACCCCGCCTTGCCCCTGACCCATCGCCTGACCAAACATCGCCTCAAAAAAATCACTGAACTGCCCCCCAGCCTCAAACTGAAAACCTCCCCCAGCACCCCCCGGCCCCCCAACTCCACCAAACCCACCCATCCCCGCACCCCCCGCACCCCCGGGGCTACGAAACTGACCACCCCAACCCGGCGGCGGGCGGAACTCCTGCCCAGCCTCCCAGTTCTCCCCCAGCGTGTCATACCGGCTACGCTTCTCCGGATCCTTCAAGACCTCATACGCCTCGCTGACCTGCTTGAACTTCCCCGCCGCGCTTTCTTCCTTATTCACATCCGGGTGATACGTCCGCGCCAACTTCCGAAACGCGCGCTGGATAGCATCCTGCGAAACATCCCGCCTCACACCCAGCGTCTGATAGTAATCCTCAAACTTCACAGCCATTAATATCCCCTGTGACATCCCATACTCAAACCACCGACTTTCATATCTCCATACAAACGCGAACGCCGCCCAAACTCAACCCCTCTCCCCTCCATCCATCCCAACGCGAGCACCAATCAAACTCAACCCCCTCCATTCATAGCCGCAGGCTTACAGCCTGCGAACCGCCATCTGCAAGATGGTGGCCACGATAACCGTGTACCGTGCGATACCGCCAAACACCAACATACACCGCACCACCTGATATTCACGCAAATACCGCGCCAGTGTTAGTACCCGTAAACCCTTACTTTTAATCGATTTGCCAGCCGATTTGGCACCAGAGACTGCCGGGTTGGCGGTCCGGCGATAATCCGAACCATAAAGCCCGCGATGTCATCGCGGGCCCCCGGGTAATCCCCGCCTGATCCTTGGGGAATCCGCAGGTGTTTCACCGGGGGCGAATCCAAGAGCAACCCGGGGGGGCTTCCGGGGGGCAAATCCGGGGGTCAATTCAACGGCGTACAGAACCACGCACTTTCCTCACCGACCACAACCTCCTGCAACAGATGCAGCTTCAACGACTCACCCAGCCTCGCAATCAATGCCGTCGCCCAGTCAGCCCGATCCGTAAACAGGTGCAGCACCGGCTCACAAGACACATCAAAACGACACTGCCGCTGGGTCAACGCCAACAATTCCAAATGCTCCCGCACCCAGTGACTCGCCTGCATCAGATCAACCATCGCAGACTGCAAACTATCAAACCCCTCCGAATCGTGTCGGCAAAGCAGGTGCAATCGACCCGCCTGATCCAGCATCAACCGCGTCTGGCTCTGATGAGGACAACGCGCCTCCAACGCGATCCCCCCAGCCACCGCACCCGTACCAGCCATCAGCAACTCGACCAGATCAGGCTCATCAATAGCAACGGGTTCAGCGGGTTGCGCGGCCGGTGAAACCGCAGGTGTTGCCTGCGGTTGTTCGGATGCAGGCTTGATAGCTGGTCCTGGCGCAGGCTCGGCCTGGATAACCGGTTCTGGTTGAGCCAGGCGGGTCGGCGCAGGTGTCTGGGCCTCAGCCAACTCACCCCGTGTCGCCTGACCGAGCTTCCCCGGCCCGACAGGTGCCTCCAGCAATTCGTCAAACAGCTCAGAACTCTTTGGCCTGCTCGTCGGCTCAGGGATGAACGCTACCTGCTGCGCCGCCACAGCCCTGGCCCGGGTCTCGATCGCAGGAATCGGCAACTCCGCAATCGTAGCGATCGGCTCAGTCACCGACTCCTGCATCACCGCAGATACCGACTCTGCCATTTCTTCATCCCCAACCGCCTCCACAGGCGCAACCATCTCAAACCATTCCGCCAGCCTCGGCCAAACCGCTTCCACATCCTCGAACCGCCCCAAATGACGCAGATTCACCGGCACCATCTGCTTCTGCCAGCCCAGCAACTGCACCGGCGTATGAAGAAAACTCGCCGACGCCGACTGAAACTTTCGCGCCGCACCCCGGCTTGCCTCAGGATCAGAACCCATAATCATCAACCCCAGCCGCTTCCCCGCCACCGCCGAGTCTTTCTCGACCATCGACTTGAGCATCTTGTACCCAGCCACAATCGCCAGATCATCCGCACCACACATCAATGTCCAGTCATCAATACAAAGCGCACGCGCCAGCCCACCCTCATCGTGCTGAGGATCAACATGCACCAAAACGGTTTTGGGCACAGAATCCGGTGAATCGACCGAATCTAACAACGCCTCCAAAATCGTACGCGGATCAATCTTCCCACCCCCAGGCGGCATACGCAGCGACACCCCACGATCAGGCGCATCACGATTCGTCGGCTCAACCAACTCCAAATCAATCAAATCATCATCCACATGAAGGATCGCCACCGGCCCCTCCTGCTGCGCCAACAACTGCGCATACTGCGTCAACCAAGGACCACTAAGCCCCGGCAGATTCCCCAATATCACCGCCTCAACCGCCACACTCTGATCCACAACCCGATCGTCGAACTCACCCGATTCATCTTGGACTACAAACCCCTCCGCCGCATCTTCCTGTACTTCAACCTCGCCAATCGACGCGATAGGCGAACCATCAGCCTCCGGCTGCAACCGGAGCGGCGCGTTCCCCTCGATCGGCGGCGTGTAAGACACCGGCATCACAGCCTTAGGCTTCTCCGTGAGCTTCGGCCGCAACCGGATCGGCGCAGGCCCAACCAACTCATCACGCTTGGATTCAATTGGTAGGGGGCCAGCCGCAGAAGTAGCCGAGGAAATCGCAGGCGTAACCGGCGTAACCGGGGGAACATCCGGGGGCGGCGGTGGGGGGGGGTCAGCCACCGGCCCCTGACCTGTCAAAAAGAGGTCCGCCAACTCATCCAGTGCCTGCTGTGTGCGTATGTCATCCATGACGAAAGCCGTTGAGATCAAAATTTATTCAGAAGTCGAACGTCAAAAACCCGCGTGTTGCCCTGTGCCACATGACGGCATGCCCTCGGGCGAGCGACATTATAGGACTTTCTCCTGTTGGCTTTTGACTCTCACCTCTCACCGCCGATCCGTACCGGGTTTTGAATTGTGAACCTCGGACTCAACGAGCCGTAGCCGTCAGGCTGCGATCCCCTCGGCATTCATTTCAAAACACCCTTTACCCCAACGTTCAACCGTCAACCACAGAACCCAAAAAACCTGCCAGCCCCCGCTAGGCCACCGGGCATCACTTCACCACAACAATGTTGTTCAGCTCGCCAAACGGGTTGGACTCGACGTAGCTGTTGTACGGGTCCTGAACCCACTGACCATCCACCACCAGCCGATACCGATACCGCCCCGGCGGAACCGTCACGCAAGTCTGCCACACGCCCAACGATTCATCACGCTTCAAAGGCGTCGTCGCAGGGTTCCACCCATTAAAGTCCCCAGCTATCGCAAGATTCGCCGCCTTCCCGTGAGGCTGGATAAACAACAAACCCTGCGCCGTATGCCTCGCACCAAACATCCCCGCCAGCTTCTTCTCAAAACTGTCCGGCGGCACCACAGGCACAACCTCCGGCACCTGCCCCATAGGCTTCGGTGGCGCAGGCGACGTAAACCCCTCTGCCCGCACATCGTCGTCATTAGCCAGACGCGAAGACAACGCCGCCGTCCGCGCAGACAACGCCCTCGCCCTTTCGACCAACTCCGCCGCCCGACTCATCACAGGGTTGCCCACCGTCCCAGGCACAGCGACCTGTTCAGACACATACTGAGGCATCATCGCCGTCGCCGGCTCAGGTGGGTTCGCCAACAACCACTCCGTCAAACGCTCAAAATCCTGCATCCCGCGACTCGCCGCATCGTATTCCGTAATAGGCTGACCAAAACTCGCCGCCTCTTTCAACTTACTGTTAAAATTAATAACGATCGGCAAAAGATCTTTATCAAAATGACGCTTCAACTCCGAAAGAATCTCCCTCGCCAGCTTCGTCCGAACATCATACATCGTCGCCAACACCTTAAACCGCACATGATGCCCCGCACGCCGGGCCAGCATCTCAATAGTCTGCTGCTGACGCACCGCACCCTGCATCGAGAAAAATCCCGTCTCCACAGGGATCAACACCTCGTCCGCAGCACGCAACGCATTAAAAGTCAACAGCCCGATCGATGGCGGACAATCCACAATGCAAAAATCATACTGATCCTGCACCGTCGATAATACCTGCGCCAGCCGACGATCCTTATCAGGCGCAGTCGCAAGCTGAGCCTCCATCCCCGCCAACGTGATCGACGACGGCGCTAAATCAAAATTCCGCGCAATCTGCCAAGTCACCTCCGACATCGCAAGCGACCCGTCAAGACCCACACGAAGCATGTCCGCAATCGACTTTTCAATCTGTGCATCGGGCACCGCCAGCCCCATCGCGCAATGCGATTGTGGATCCATATCCACCAGCAGCGTCCGCTTCCCCTTCGCAGACAAAGACGCAGCAAGATTGATCGAGCACGTCGTCTTGCCGCACCCGCCCTTCTGATTGATGATCGCGATCGTTCGCACGCCCAAGCCCTTTCGTCCGTGAAAGTGGCTGACCGACCAGCCCCAACCAAGCCGTCACGCTGACAGCTATTCAGAGGGCGGGCACTGGGCCGACCGATGGGTCAACCCGGACAGGCCAACCCTGTAACTTGTTATCGGGACCAATCCCCTCAAACCTTGAATATCAATACTGATAAAGGGGGAAGAGGATGGGGGAGAGCGGATTTGGGATGGCGGATAGACAAAACCGGATGGCAGTATTTCACTAAAGCGGTTTAATCTTAACCGTAGCGAGTGAGGTTTAGCCGTCGCGGCCACGCGATGTCTTCAGACCATCAACTAGACACTCACACCGTTAACTCAACGCTACAAACAAGGTGAACTTGCTCTAAGTAAGTAATTAAACCCACAGATGCACGCTTCTCAAATCCATCCCCCATCCACTATCCCCCATCCCCCATTACAATCCCCCCATGCCCAACCGCCCCGACCCACCCACACTCATCCTCGCCAGCCGATCACCCCGGCGGGCGCAGTTATTGCGCGACGCCCGCTACACCTTCACCCAAACCAACCCCCCGTTCGACGACCCCCCTCAACCCACCGCCACCCCCGGATTCACCACCCCCGAATCCCCCCGCCCCCACAAAGCCGGCGATGCCATCGCCGATCCTGCTAACCGCCCAATCACATTGACCCAATCTCCGGGGGACCTCGCCGCCCAACTCGCCGAACAAAAAGCTCTTAGCCTCCGCAACCTCGTCCCCCCAAACTCCGTCATCCTCGCCGCCGACACCATCTGCATCACCAACAACAACCAACTCCTAGGCCAACCCAAAGACCGCCACGACGCCCAACAAATGATCCGCCAATTCATCCAAAACAACCACCAGGTCGTCACCGGCATAGCACTCCTCACCGACGCCCTCAACACCCCCAAAACCCTCGTCGATCAAGCCACCGTCACACTCGGCACACTGACCGACGTTCAACTCAATGAATACCTGGACACCCAGGACTGGCAAGGCAAAGCCGGCGGCTACAACCTCTTCGACCGCCAAGCCGCAGGCTGGCCTCTGACGGTCGAAGGCGACCCAACCACAGTGGTCGGCCTACCCATGAAAAAACTCATCCCCGCTCTCGCCAAACTGAACATCCACCCCAACCACACCTGACCCCCCAAGCCGCTTGCGGCTTAGCGCTCCCCATCAACTCCCCAACCGTCCCGTATCATCTAATCCCGCCCATGAACCACGCACGACTCTACAACATCATGGCCGGCAAAGACCGCACCGCCTCAGCCCACGCCGCACGTCTCGGGCTTCGTATCCTCCAACCCGCCTACCGCCTCGCCATCGCCCTGCGCAACAAATCCTTCGACCTGGCCCTGCGCAAACCCATCCGCCTACCCCGCCCGACCATCAGCGTCGGCAACCTCACCACAGGCGGCACCGGCAAAACCCCCATGGTCATCCAACTCGCCAAACAACTCGCCGAACAAGGTTCACACCCCGCCGTACTCCTACGCGGATACATGCCCAACCAAACCCAAACACCCAGCGATGAAGCCCAGGAACTCGCCTGTGAACTCGGTTCATCCACCCCCGTTCAACCCAACCCCAACCGAGCCGCCGCCGCAGACCACGTCCTCAAAAATCACCCTGATACAGACATCTTCCTCTTAGACGACGCCTTCCAACACCGACAAGTCCACCGCGACCTGGACATCGTCCTCATCGACGCCACCCGACCCTTCGGCTTCAACCACCTCCTGCCCCGAGGCCTCCTGCGCGAACCACCCCAAAACCTCCGCCGCGCCCACGCCATCATCATCACACGCTGCGACCTGGTCCCCCCACAAACACTCGCCGACCTGGACCAACAAATCCAATCACTCACCGGCCAACCCCCAACCGCACACGCCGCCTACCAATGGACAGCCTTCCGATCCAACGACCACCATCTTCCGGGGGACCGCTTTCCGGGGGACCACCTCAAAAACCTAAAAACCGTCGGCATCTCCGCCATCGGCAACCCCAAAGCATTTGAAGACATGCTCAATCAAGCCTCCCAGGAAGTCTTGACCTGTCACACCTTCGACGACCACCACGCCTACCAACCCGATGAAGTCCGCAACCTCCTGACCGACGCCCAACAACGCGGAGCACAAGCCCTGGTCCTCACCGAAAAAGACTGGGTCAAATTCCAACCCATCCTCCAAAACCTCAAGACCGATCCCACAACCCCACAAATTCTCCGCCCCGTCCTAGGCATCGATTTCCTCGACGGTGCCGAAAAAATAACCCAGATGCTCCAACAAACCACCAAAACAACCTCAACCCAACCATAGCAGCCCCTTCGCAACAGCCCCGGGCGGAAGCCCTGGGTTGATCCCCAAAACAGACCACCGATACCCGCCGCACCCAGACTCACCGTTCAGCGGCGGATCGTAGATCCGCGCGTTCGCCCAACAAGCCAAACCCACCCAACGCAGACCCATAGCACTGTTTCCTAATAGCCCCGGGCGGAAGCCCTGGGTTGACCCCCAAAAACAGTGATACCCACAGGAATAACCCCACAACCGGATTCCAGCCCCCCTAACCCCCACACAATGACCCCCAGCCCCACCCGTTGTACAATGCGGAACCCCTGACCCCTTTAGTTTGAAAGGATCCGCCATGACCTCTTCCCTCAATATAGCCACCACCCTGGCACACACCCCCGGCGACGTACTGGTCGGCGTCCTCCTCCTGGCAACCGCCGTAGGCTTCATCGCAGGCCTCTTCTTCGAGCGCATCAGCAACCGAAAAAACCAGGACCGCGGGAACTAAGCCTTGCCCGGCAAAGACCTCATCCACCTGCTGGATAACTGGCGCTCCAAACGCATCACCGTCGTCGGCGACTTCATGGCCGATCGCTATGTCTACGGCCACGCTCAACGACTCAGCCCCGACGCGCCCGTACCCATCCTCGCCGCACAACGTCACGAACTCAAGCCCGGCGGCGCTGCCAACGTCGCACTCGCGCTACGCGCCCTGCACTGCCAGGTCCACTGCCTCGGCGTCGTCGGCAAAGACGATATGGCCGACGCACTACGCAACTCTCTTAAACGCGACGGCTGCGACGCCTCAGGACTCATCACCGACAACAAACGACCCACCACCGTCAAACACAACTTCATCGGCCTCGCACAACACCGACATCCCCAAAAAATGTTCCGCGTCGATGAAGAAAGCCGCGCACCCATACCCAAATCCATCACCGACAAACTTCTCAAACTCGCCGAACAAAAACTCAAAAAATCAGACATCCTCTGCCTCGAAGACTACGGCAAAGGTGTCCTCACCGAAACACTCTGCCAAGGCCTCATCAAACTCGCCAAACGCATGAACATCCCCGTACTCGTCGACCCCGCAGCCATCGAAGACTACACCAAGTACCGCGGCGCAACCTGCATCACACCCAACCGCTTCGAGGCCTCTCTCGCCACCGGATACGATGCCGACAACGCCGACGACGCTTCACTCATCGCACTAGGCAAAAAACTCATCCGCGACCTCAAGCTCGACACCCTCGTCCTCACACTCGACAAACAGGGTTTGTTGTTCATGCGCAAAGGCGCAAAACCACGCTTCGTCCCCACCCGCCCACGCGAAGTCTACGACGTCACCGGCGCAGGCGACACCGTCCTCGCCACCCTCGCAGCCGCACTCGCAAACAACACCGGCTGGGAACACGCAACACAACTCGCCAACGTCGCCGCAGGCCTGGAAGTCGAACGCTTCGGCGCCGTCCCAATAGACCTCGACGAAATACTCCTGGATGTCCTTAAAACCAACCACGACGCACACGGCAAACTACGCACACTCGACCAACTCGCCACCGAACTCGCCGCACACAAACGACAAGGTAAAACCGTCGCCTTCACCAACGGCTGCTTCGATATCCTCCACGCAGGACACGTCAGCTACCTACACGCAGCAGCAGCGCAAGGCGACCTACTGGTCGTCGCACTAAATAGCGACAAATCCATCCGCAAACTCAAAGGCAAAGACCGCCCCGTCAACCACGAAGCCGACCGCGTTATGGTCCTTAGCGCACTCGAAAGCGTCGACTACGTCGTCGTCTTCAGCCAGAACACACCCAAAATACTGCTACGCAAACTCAAACCCGACGTGCTCGTAAAAGGCGATGAATACGCACACGACCAGGTCATCGGCCACGAAATCGTCGAGTCCTACGGCGGAACAATAGCCCTCGTCCCCATGGTCAAAGGCAAAAGTACCACCAACATCATCCGAAAAATCAACACCGACACCCCAAAAAAATAACCGGCGTTATCTCCCCCCTCCTCTCGCCACATCCATCAATTGCTTCTACGAATCGCCGCGACTTGTCGCGCTTATTCTCATCCCAAATCTGCG
Source organism: Planctomycetota bacterium (assembly GCA_024279275.1). Classification (GTDB taxonomy): domain Bacteria; phylum Planctomycetota; class Phycisphaerae; order Phycisphaerales; family Phycisphaeraceae; genus JAJRRS01. The sequence goes on from JAJRRS010000032.1 coordinate 12,780, forward strand.
TCATCTGCGCAATCTGCGGATACCTCCCCCTCCCCAACATCATCAATCAGTAACCACCCCACCCCCATCCCCCAACTCCCGCTCCAACTCAATCAAATCCTCATGCCGAGGATTTATCCGCCGAAGCGCCCCAACGTGTTCCCGCGCCGCATCAATATCCCCAACCTTGATCCGCCAACGCGCCGCAGCAGCAGCAGCCAAATCACTGCTGGGATCACCCCGCAACACCTGCTCATAGAGCTTCGCCGCCATCTCAGGCTTGCCGAGCATCGCCCAACTCGTCGCCATATCCTTCAACACCAACGCCCGCAAACCCGCATCCGGTGATAACTCGCTCAACACCGCCAACGATTCCGCCGGCTGATTGTTCCGCCGAAGTAACGCAGCACGTTTAAGCACATACACCGACCGCGTGCGAGGCTTACCCTCCGGCACCGTATCGATCGCACGCTGAGACTGATCCAACGCAAGCCGAATCTTATTCTTCTTCGCGTAAATGTCAGCTATCAACGAATACGCACTGTGTAATTCAGAATCCCGCCGCAGCGCCGAAAGCAACGTCACTAACGCCTCATCGTCTTCATTTATCTTAAACTGCAGGTTCGCCAGACAGACCGCATACCTCCCGCTGCCCGGCTCAATACTCAAAGCCTGCTCGTAATGGTGTCGAGCACCCTCGAATTGCTCCAGCCTCATCGCCAGATTCCCAGCCATCTCGTGGACCTGAGCCTGCCGCGGCTGAATCTTCAACGCTTCCTGAAATGCCCCCAGCGCCTCTTCGGGTCGGCCCGCTTCTAAAAGTATCTGCGCATGAAGAGTGTGCGCCTCAGCAGACCCGGGTTGCTCAGCGATCAACGCATCAAGACGATCTAAAAGCGGCCGAAGGTCACGCTTGTTTTCCGCGCCCTGAATTAATAAATCACCCAACTCTTCCAGCTCGCCGGTGATATCTTTATTGTGCGTAGCAGCAGCATTCTCCGCTTGCGCGTCCGCCGAGTCAGACCCACCACGCCCCGGCCCCCACATCGCCAAACCACCCAACAACCCCAGCACCACAACAACAAGAATCAACCAAGGCGCAGCACCCCCGACCAGACGATGACCGCCGCAAGCAACACGAACCGGTAAAGATTCAACCTCAGGAAAGTCTTTGTGCATCCCTCAAGCCTACCGCAAACCCCGCCATCCGCAATCCGATGGTTAAACCACACCCCCACTCAAATGTAAAAAATCTCCCCCATGAAGCGCCGTGACTTGTCGCGCAGACTTCAGAAAATCGCCACAACCGCTCTTACCCCGTGTGGTTTAACGAAATCGTGAACTTACGATTCCGCCGAAACCGCCGCCATATCCGGTTCTACCAACGGCTCGCGGTACCCCGGAACAATATACATCCGCTCCTCGCCCGCCCTGTCCCGCATCGAAGCCACAGGCTCCGGCACAAAATAATCGCCCGGCCCAGGCGCCGCGATCGACCCCGCAATCAGCAACCCCAAATACGCCGACACGCTGTAACGCACCCAACTATGCATAACCTCTCCAGATTCTCAGCCGACGGGCATCGCCAGACACCACAAGAATCCAATTCAACCCCAACCAAAGCAAATCAATCATCCCGTTTCTCTCAAATCCACAAACATCCATCCCCCCCCTCAGCCCCCGGCTCTGCCGGGGGATCGGCCTGATTCAAGGGCACCCGTTTCATCCCACACCCCCAAAACCCCTTCTTTCACCGCCTTTTCACCCAAACCCACCAACCCAACCCCCCAATCCCCCAGCCACCACCCCCGACATCCCTATAATCCCAACAACCATGCTAGAACTCAGCCGCACCGTCAGATTCTGTGTCAACGACCCGCCCCCCGCTAACACCCAGCCCGGCCAAGCCACCCCCGAACCCGCCCCCGGATCAGCCCCCAGCGATAACACCTTCGCCGCCCGTCCCCCCATGCAAGGCCTGGGACGTTACTACGAATTAGATGTCTCCTGCCGGGGCCTGGCAGACCCAAAAACCGGCTACTTCATCAACATCAAACACATCGACCACGCCGTCCACAACCACGCACTACCCCTCATCAACCAAGCCCTTGCCAACACACAAACATCCGCCACAATCCCCCTCGGCCAACTCATGCGCGACCTGCTCGATGCATTACAGCCCGACCTCCGCAGATCGATCATCGCCATCACCCTCCGACTCACCCCAACCTACTCCCTCTCCTTAAGAAGCCACGACATGGACCACATCATCATCCGTCAACGCTACGAGTTCTCCGCCGCACACCGACTGCACGTCCCAGACCTCAGCGAAAAAGAAAACATCGCCGTCTTCGGCAAATGCAACAACCCCGCAGGACACGGCCACAACTACCAACTGGAAGTCGCCCTCCAACTACCCATCGACACCAATGGCCGAACCGCCAACGTCGAACAAATCGACGCCATCGTCAACCAACACGCCATCGAACTCTTAGACCACAAACACCTCAACACCAACGTCCCCCAATTCGCCAACCTCAACCCGTCAGTAGAAAATATCGTGCAAGTCATCTGGAACATGCTCGCGGACCGCTTCAGCAAGCTGGGCAACGGTGCCGCATTGGACGAACTGAAGGTCTGGGAAACCTCCAAGACCGTCTGCACCTACCGCGGGCCCACAACCCATAAAGCACCCCAGCATCAACCCACAAACGCTCACTGAAAACTTACCAAAGAAGCCCACTGATGCACCGCACCGGTGCTTCGGTGGGGTATCCGACCGGATCTAAACTGGGTATCCGGGGTATCCGGGGCCACCCTTCATCCCTGGAACACTTCACAATCACCCATACCGCAAATCCCCCATGAAGCGACGCGACTTGTCGCGCCAGACAACACGAAACCGCCACCCCCGCATTGCCTATTCATTAGAACAGCTTAACGATGCCCGTAGCACCCAGGCTTGCCGTTTAGTGGCGGATCGCAGATCCGCGCGTTAGCCCCCCAACAGGCCAAATTCACCCAACACAGACCCATAGCAGCGGCTTCCTAATAGATACCCCCCACACCCAGGCTTGCCGTTTAGCGGCGGATCGCAGATCCGCGCGTTGGCCCAACAAACCAACTTGCCAAACATAGAAACTCTGCCGTGAATGAACCTGCGACGGGTTGTCACACCGCGTATTCGTCCAACCCCACCCACCGGGTTACACTATCCGCTTATGCGTATCCTCTGGCTCGCACAAATACTACAGCCCAAAACCCAACCGGCCGACCCCGGGGCCGGACTGTTCAGCCTCCTGCTCATCAGCGCACTATTAGGCATCGGCCTACTCGTCCTCATCGGCCTCATCGTCGCCTGGCGAAACTACATCCAACGACAACAAGAACTGGAAATCGAGCACGAAGAGCGCATGGCCGACCTCCCCCACCCCGATGCCTGGTCCACCTCCGCACAACGCATCGACACACCCGATGCCGAACCCAGCGAAGCCCACATCGCACAAGACGACCACCCCAACAACGACTTCACCCACCAAGATGACCCCGACGAGGATGAAGACGACGACTTCCCCTTCGACCTCAACAACGATGATGACAACGACGATGACAACGACGGCCCAATCGGACGCGCCTGAAAACCCCTCCCTTTAATCCGTAACTCCATCGCCCCACGAAACCCCGCGACTTGTCCCGTCCCCCTTCTTAATCTGCGTCATCTGCGCAATCTGCGGATACCTCCCCCTCCCCGCCTTCCTCTGCGAACTCCGCGAACTCTGCGGTGAAACTCCCCCCACCTTTCATCCGACAACTCCAACCCGTCTCCGCTCTACCGCAAACACCTCCCCTCCTCACATCATAAATCACAAATCAAACATCCCCCTCCCCCGCACCGCACACCGCCCCGTCCCCACACACGACTCGCACTCCTCAGCCTTCCCCGCCACGTGACTCAAACAATGATCGATCCGCGACTGGATCACCCCGTGCATCATCGGGTGCAGCCCGATCGGCGCCGTAACCAGATACTCCACCCCCGCATGCTTCCCCGCCGCCTCCGCCGTCAGCTCCGGAATATCTTCCTTCCAGTGCTTGCCCGGCAACAAAAAGTAAGGACACACCACCACACGCTTCGCACCACGCGCAACACACCTGTCAAACGCCGTCCCAATCGAAGGCTCCGCCATCTCCATATGCGCCGGCTCAACAATCCGATAGTGCATCAACCCCGCAAACGCCTCCACAAACCGCTCAAGCATCTGATTAGATTCCGCCCGCCGCGACCCATGATCCACAATCACGATCCCGGTGTGCTTGTGTTCAGCTTCAATGAGATTTTTATCGCAGTTCATAATCCCATCATAGACAACCACCCCTCCCCCGCCACCGATGCCCCCACGCTACTCAACAAAACCTCTGTGATAGCCCCGTATACATAGGCGGGGTTCCCCAGAAACCCCACCGCCCAAAAATTACTTCTACCCTCCCCATGAAGCGCCGCGACTTGTCGCACTTCCTTCCCAAGAAACCCGACACACACCAACCCGCCGCCGACAGATCCGCAACTCAATAGCCCACAGGCAACACCCGCGCGATCCCCAAACTTTGCCCGCCAACGCCCCGTGACCTATAAAGGGCCGCTCGAAACAGCCTAAATAGCGGAGAAACCAGCTATGTCCCTGAAAATCGCAATCATCGGCGGCGACGGCGTCGGCCCGGAAGTGGTCAAAGAAGCTCTACGCGTCATGCACGCCATCGCCAAACCCCAAAACCTAACCTACACCACCACCGACCTCCCCTACGGCGGAGAACACTTCCTAAAAACAGGCGAAGTCATCACCGACGCGCAAGTCCAAGACCTCAAAGCCTACGACGCCATCATGCTCGGCGCCGTCGGCACACCCGATGTCAAACCAGGCATCCTCGAACAAGGCTTGCTCCTCAAACTCCGCTTCGACCTCGATCAATACATCAACCTCCGCCCGGTCAAGCTCTACCCCGGCGTCGAAACACCACTCAAAGACAAAACCCCCGACGACATCGACTTCGTCTGCGTCCGCGAAAATACCGAAGACCTCTACTGCGGCAACGGCGGCATCGCTCGCAAAGGCACGCCACACGAAATCTCCACACAGGAAATGATCACCACACGCTTCGGCGTCGAACGCTGCGTCCGCTACGCATTCGACCTCGCTCGCACACGCAAAACCCTCGGCTACCCAGGCCAACTCACCCTCGTACACAAAACCAACGTCCTCACATACTGCGGCGACACCTGGTTCCGAACCTTCAACGAAGTCGGCGAAGCAGACTACACCGACATCCAACGCGTCTACCACCACGTCGACGCCTGCTGCATGTACATGGCCACCAAACCCGAAATCTACGACACCATCGTCGTCCCCAACATGTTCGGCGACATCATCACCGACCTCGGCGCTGCAATCGCAGGCGGCATGGGCGTCGCATCCAGCGGCAACCTCAACCCCGACGGCACCGCACCAAGCATGTTCGAACCCGTTCACGGCAGCGCACCCGATATCGCAGGCCAACACAAAGCCAACCCCATCGCAGCCATCGACTCCATCGGCCTACTCCTCCGTGAAGTCGGACGAATCAAAAATAACCCCGCCGCGCTCAAATGCGGCGAAAAAATCGGCCAAGCCGTACAAAAAGTCACACCCAACTTCGCCGGCAAAAAACTCGACCGCTCCGGCTACTCCTGCACCGAAATCGGCACCATGGTCATCGAAGCTCTCGCCGCCGAAACCGTGGCCTAAACACCACGACACGCACCCGCAAATAATCGGCCCCGTAAACACCCACCCATAAACCCCCCACCGATGCCCCGTCCTAGGGGCTTCGGCGGGGTAGCTCACAGACTACCCAAAAACTAAACCACCACAGCGCTCTCAATCCAACCGCAGCAACCCACCGATAGCCCCCGGCGGAAGCCGGGGGATCAAACGCGGCCTTCCGTTAGCGGGCAAACCCCGACACTTGAATTGGAATTACACAATACCCCGCCCCGTTCGCGGGTGAACGGCCCAAGGCTTAACATACCCCTCAACCCTATTCACCCGGACACTCCCACTCCATGCTCCCAAGGCTATCCCAAACACTCAACGGCACCCTCCTGCTATTCATGGCGGTCGTCTTGGGCTACCTCCTCATCACCTTCCCGGGCTACATCATCGACTACTACGACAAAGCCGCCGAACACGGCCCCGTCGTCGCATACTTCTACCTCGCCGCCGTCTGCTTCGGCTCCCTGATAATCCTCTCCGTCTTCATCAAACTATCCCTATCCCTCTGGCGCAACACACGCAAAAAACAAACACGCATCGCTCAACAAACACCCGACCCCTCACAGATGACCGAACGCCAGATCGAAGACGCCATCGACAGCCAGATCCATGACGTAGCAAAAGTCACCGACGACCTGGACCTCGCCGGCGCAGACCGCAGCCAACTCGACGCACAAGTCGCCACACTCGAAAATAAACGCGCCACACAGACACTCGAAATTATCGCCTTCGGCACAATCTCCTCAGGCAAAAGCGCACTCCTAAACGCACTCTGCGGCAGAGAAGTCTTCAAAACCAGCGTCCGCGGCGGCACCACCACCACACGCAACGAAGTCGCCTGGTCAGGCGGCGACCGCGTCATGCTCGTCGACACACCCGGCATCGGCGAAGTCGATAACGAAACACACGCACAGATCGCCAAAGAAGCCGCTCGCAACGCCGACCTCGTCATCCTCGTACTCGACGGCCCACTACGAGAAAGCGAATTCGAAACTCTCAAAATACTCGGCGCTCTAAAAAAACCCCTACACGTCTGCCTCAACAAAACCGACTGGTACGGCGATCAACAAAAACAAGACCTCCTAAAACAAATATCCAAACAGGTCCGCCCCTGGGTCGACCCCCGCGACGTCACCACCGTACAAGCCAAACCCATCCACCAGACCCGCATCCACGTCAAACCCGACGGCACCGAACACCACGAACAGATCGACGTACCACCCGATATCTCCGTACTCGCACGCAGAATGCTCGGAACCATCGACCGCGACGGCCGAGACATGCTCCTCGCCAACCTACTCCTGCGATCACGCGCCCTCGCCGACGATGCCCGTGAACAAGTCTTGGACGCACTGGATAAACGCGCCAACCAGGTCGTCAACCTCTACATGTGGCGCGCAGGTGCCGTCGCCGCCGTCATCCCCATGCCCATGGTCGATATCGCCGCAGGCATCACCATCTCCACAAAAATGGTCCTCGAACTCGCCAAAATCTACCACCAGGAAATCGACCTCAAAACAGCCGAACAAATGCTCAAGGAAATGAGTAAAAACCTTGTCTCCGTACTCGGCTCACACGCCGTCACACCCCTCATCGGCACCATGCTTGGCTCCGCACTCAAAACCGTCCCAGGCATCGGAACCCTTACCGGCGGTGCCGTCCAAGGCCTCACACAAGCACTCGTCACACGCTGGATCGGACGTGTCTTCATCGAGTTCTTCAAAGACGAAATGCGCCCACCCAAGGGCGGCCTCGCAGCCCTCGCACGACGCCAGTGGGACAAGGTATCCCAGGTTAAGGAAATAGCCGATATGGCCAAGGCCGGTCTAAGCGAGCTTCGCCGTGAGGATCCAGGTGAGAATCAGGCATGACCGACCCCAACCAAACCGACACCAGAGAAACCGACCGCCAGTACCGCGACGCCATGGACGCCGTCCAACAGGTATTGAACGAAGTCCGACGTTGCACCGACGATGAACGCGCCGAACTCTCCCGTGACGCCATCCAACTACGACAGATGATCAAAAAACTCCGTGACGGCAGAGTCGATATCGTCGTCTTCGGCGAAATAAGCACCGGCAAATCCGCCATGATCAACGCTCTCATCGGCGAAGAAGCCGCAAGCGTCAGCGCCGAAGGCGGATGGACAAGAGAAAGCTGGCTCGTCACCTGGGATAAATGCGGCTACCACATCCCAGGCCTGGCAGACTCCAAAGTCGGACTCATCGACACACCCGGCATCAACGAAGTCGACGGCGAATCTCGCGCTCAACTCGCACGCGACGCCGCAGCCCACGGCGACCTCATCCTCTTCGTCACCGACTCAGACCTCAACCAGACCGAATACGAATCTCTCAAACAACTCATCGAAATCAACCGCCCCGTCATCGTCGTCCTCAATAAATGTGACCTCTACTCCCAACAGGAACTCGACGATCTCGTAGCCGGCATCCGCGACGAACGCTTCGCCGATTCACTCCCGCCGGAAGATCTGGTCCTCACCGCCGCAGACCCCAGACCCATCGAGTACCTTATCGAAGAACCCGACGGCACAACACGCACCGAGATGCGCGCACCAACTCCCGACACCGAACAACTACGCGCTCGCATACTCGAAATACTAGGCCGCGACGGCAAAGCCCTCCTCGCCCTCAACGCCGCCATGTTCGCCTCCGACAAATCAGACAAAGTCGCATCCGTCAAAATAAAACTACGCGAACGCGCCGCCACACGACTCATCTGGACCTACGCCGCCACCAAAGCCGTCGCCACCGCAGCCAACCCACTACCCCTACTGGATATCTTCGGCGGAACACTCGTAGACGCCTCCCAAATCATCGCTCTCGGCAAACTCTACAACATCAAAATGAGCCGACGCAACGCAGCAGGACTCATCAAAGCCATCGTCATGGCCGCCGGATGGGTCACACTCTCACAGGTCGCCACACACCTGGGCGCAAGCCTCCTCAAAGGCATCACCGCAGGCACCAGCACACTCATCACCGCTCCCATCCAGGGCGCAGCCGCAGGCTACGGCTCATACATCGTCGGGCAAGCCGCCAAATACTACCTCGAACACGGCGCTTCCTGGGGTGGCAAAAGCCCCAAAGCAGTCGTCGCCAACATCATCGCCAACACCGACAAAGACTCCGTCATCCAAAAACTCAAAAACGAAGTCAAAAACAAAATCCGCCGAAACCCCCACGCCAACCCCGGCGTGTGACGGGTTTACAATCTAACCTTCAACCCTTCTGGTTTCCCCATAATCGTGGTGAAAACAATGAACCAAATCATCACGCGCGTTATCCAACCCACGCTCCTCCTGTCTTTCGTCTTGTTTGCGGTATCGGGCTGTGAACAGAAACCGCCAGATCTCACCGCCGCCCCCTGGGATAGACTTGTCGTATATTACTGCGAAGGCACTGGGCCTGATGTTGTCCAATACAAATGGGAAACCCGGGACGCCGCTACCCTGAAGATGATTCAGGCAGCCTACAAGCCCAGTAAATACGCAGGCCTATCGACGATGTTCAACAGCACAACCAACAAGCTACAGATCGAAGTCAAAGATGAAGTATGGATACTGTGGTTGATCGGTGAGAATCTCGGTGTTCTACATGAAAAAGGCAAGGACCACCCCGTACATAACGCACGATTCCCAGATACGCACTTTCATGACACTCTCCAACAGATACTGAATAAAGAAACAGGGCGCAACGCTCAACTTCTTTATCCTGACGAAGTGAATGTGACTCAAGGCCCCTAATACGGATTCCATTACGTCCATAGGCAGTTATTTGTCCCTCAGCCCCCGGCTTTGCCGGGGGATTGGCGCGACATTAGGCACGAGTATTTACCGTGATCCGTATAAGAGCAAAAAAAGAACACACCGCAGAGGAAGTCAGCGATCGAGTTAAAAACCCGGCATTCTTCTCCGCGCTCTCTGCGATCTCTGCGGTGAATTCCGGTTCTTTTAGGTGCTCTAAATGTTTTTCCGCCGAAAAGCAGCAAGCGTTGATACGCTCAATACCCGTTACCGTGCGCACAATCCCAACACTTCTCCGATGAAAAATACAACCCAACACACATCCCGTTAGCCCCCTTGCCACCCTAAACTTACCTCACCCCCAATACCCCACAAAACCATATCCGTGCGCACAACCCCGTCATTTCCACCAAGAGTGGAGACGCAACTTATTCCTGGAAATACTTCCGGGGGCCGGGGGCGTCTGCCGACAACCTCACGGCGACGGTCGTCAGCTCCCCTGAGAATCCAAAGATTAAAAGGACCGGGACTCGCGGGCTGCCCCCACGAAAAGCTTCACTCAAAAGGTGTGGCCGGTGGCGGGACTTTGGAGCGGACCGTCCCGGCCAGATGACGGATAAACAGGACGCGGGCTTGACCCGGTCCCAACGATCCCGCGCCTGCCGTTACCGCCGGAGCCTCGTGAGGATTGTAATTTTGAGTTTAGCCTGGTCGCTTGCGACCAGCCCATCACACCAGTGATCATAGAGGACACGGAACAAAAAAAGAAAACCAAGAACGGACAGGATGACAGGATTTGCAGGATCAAGTGCGCCACACCCGCCGCTTCCCCACGAAGCGCCGCGACTTGTCGCGCCCCTTCTTAATCTGTGTCATCTGCGCAATCTGCGCATACCTCTCCCTCCCCGCCTTCCTCTGCGCTCTCCGCGACCCGCGACCTCTGCGGTGAATCCCCCCGTATCCCCCAACTCACCCGTACAGATATTCCTTAAGATAATGAATCGTCTTCTCCTGCCCATCCAATTTCCACCCGTTGATATCGCCAATCGAGATCAGCCCATCCAATCGCCCCTGATCATCAACCACCGGCAGGTGCCGGATGCGCTTCGTCTTGAAAATCGCACGCGCCTCTTCAATCGTCGCGGTCCGTTTGCAACAGACAACATCCGATGTCATCACCTCCTTAACCATAACGTCAGCCGGGTCCGCCCGCTTGGCGACCACGCGCCGAAGCACATCGCGTTCCGTGATAATCCCCCCAACCTTCGCGCTGCGCAACACCACCAACCCACCAATACGGTGTTCGTTCATCAAAAGCGCAGCATCAAGCACGCTGGCCTTAGCGCCAATAGAGAAAACCTGTGTACCTTTTTGTTTCAACACGTCATGGACTGTGGACATACAGTTTCCTTTCGAGATGTCGTGGTGCCTCGTGGGCGTGCCTGTCAGAAACGTCCCGCCGGCGGCAGATAGGAATTTGCCAGCGAGAGACTAAACCTTTGTCAGACCCTATTATACCATCCATGTGCCCATTTCCAAGGAAAAACTTTTCCACAAAGCCTCCCAAAAAGGGGGTTTATACGCATTGCAAGGGGATTGCAGCCCACCGCTTTAGTAAGCGATTAAAGAACCCCCTTCAGCAGTGTCTGACAGCATGTGCCCTGTCGGCCGGAATCTTGCTGGGTGGTTGCGATAAGCAAACGGGTCCAACCCCTGATGTGGTCCGCATCGACGCCGCAGCAAGCATCGCCCATGTGATCGAAGAAATGTCTGATGCAATCCAACACGACCTTAACATCACCATCGCTGTCAACTCAGGCGGCAGCGGAACCCTCGCACAACAAATTATCCACGGCAACCAAACCGACCTTTTCATCAGTGCCGACACACTCTGGATGGATCAACTCTCTAAGCAAGGTTTGATCGACACCACCACACGAACCAACCTCGCAGGCAACCGCCTGGTCCTCGTCGCACTGACTGATTCTAAGTTGCACCCCCAATCATTAACAGAACTATCAGAAGACCGCTACCAACCCATCGCCATCGGCGACCCCGCCTACGTCCCCGCCGGCCGCTACGCAATCCAAGCCTTCCAATCCCACAACTTAGATTCCGAAAACAACCTTAACCTCGCACAAGCCCCCAGCGTCCGCGCCGCACTATCCTTCCTCTTAACAGGCCAATGCCCCGTCGCCCTGGTCTACTTAAGCGATGCCCAAAAAACAGATGAAATCCAAGTGCTCCTCACCATCAACCCCAACCACCACGACCCGATCCGCTACCCCGCCGCAATACTCAAAGATGCCCCCAACCCCAAACACGCGCAACGCCTGCTCGATTGGCTGAAAAGTAATCGAGCACAATCGACCTTTCATGCCGCAGGATTTATCGATCCACAAGACCTAAACCACTAACACAACCTCCATCTTTCATAGCCGCGGGCTTACAGCCCGCGCGTCCCCATCGCGTCCCCCCCCCCACACACACAACAACATCAACCACACAAATTAATCTCTTCGTGATACCCTTAACACATGGAACTCAACCCGGTCATTCACGCAGTAGGACTCTCGCTGCTCTGTGCAGTCGCAGCAGTCGTCCTCTGCATCGCCCCCGCGGTGATGATCGCACTACTCTTAGCACGCCGAAACTTCCTCGGCAAAGCCCTGGTAGAAATGGCCGTCATGCTCCCGGTCGTCGTCCCCCCCGTCGTCACCGGCTACCTCTTATTAGTATTGCTCGGCCGCCGTGGCTGGCTGGGACCCGCACTCGATGCCGCAGGGATTCAGATCGCATTCACCTGGCGCGGCGCAGCACTGGCCCAGGCGGTCGTGGCCATGCCGTTTCTTATCTTAACCCTGCGCGTCGCCTTCGAGGCGATCGACCGCGACCTCGAAAAAGCAGCACAAACAGAAGGCGCATCCCGCTGGACCGTGTTCTGGAAAATCACGTTACCCCTGGCCTGGCAGGGTCTGGCGGCCGGCTGCGCCCTGGCATTTGCCCGGGCGCTCGGCGAGTTCGGCGCAACCATCATCATCGCCGGCAACATCCAAGGCCAGACCCGCACACTCCCATTAGCCATCTACTCATCACTGAACGAACCCGGCGCCGAAGCCCAAACCGTCGGCCTGGTCTGCGTCGCCGTAGCGTTGTCCTTCGCCGCGCTGGTGCTTAGCCGGGTGTTGTCGATTGGAAAAAACTGGAAAACTGGGACGTTGGAAAGTTGGAAATAGGCGGAAATAACACAAATGTCCGATTTCCCAATTTTCTCATTTCCATATTTTCAAAACAAATTCCCCTGATCCTTCGGCGGCGGGGGCTGGGTCGATTCCTTGACCTCTTTAACCTCTTCAAGCAGATCATCGATGTTGCGGACCTGCATATACACGCTGGCGAAACGGATGTAAGCAATCTGGTCCAGGCGTTTGAGATGCTCGGTAACACTCAGGCCGATATCTAAGGAAGGAACTTCACGCTCACCCCGACGGAACAGCCCCTCTTCCACGGCATCGACCAGTTTCTCGATTTCCTCAGCAGGGATCGGCCGTTTGTAGCAGGCCTTCTGGATACCCGAAGCTAATTTCTCGCGGTCGTAGGGGACACGGGCACCGTCGCGCTTGACAACGTTGAGCCGGGACTGACGCTCGATGTGTTCGTAGGTCGTGTACCGCTTGTTGCAAGCATTGCACTGCCGGCGTCGGCGGATAGCTTTGCCCCCGTCGCTTGAGCGTGAGTCAATGACCTTGTCGTCGTTGTCGTGGCAATAGGGGCAACGCATCGGTCCCGCCAGTATCGGCCCACAGGGGTTGCGGGTCAACGCGACTCCCCCCCCGGACTTCCCCCGAACTGCCCGCATCCAAACTCCGATCCCAGGAATACCGGGCCGATTAATAGACCCTAAACTTAAATAGGGTCCGTTCTCTGCCTGTTAATCTGCCTTAGCTGCACATATATTCAACTGTTTGGACACGAAATATTTCGGCCCGTGTTATCCTGCGTAGAGGTCTTGAGTGATGTAACTTGTGCTGCGATCTTTGGGGGAATCCAAGGCCGGGTTAGACCTGGGAACAGTGAGGCATTACCCTCGCCTCCATGAGCTTAAGAATCGTCTTCCTCGGCGACATCGTTGGCGGCCCCGGCTGCAAGGCGATAACCCAGTTGATCCCTGTTATCCGCCAGCGGTGGAACCCGGACCTGGTCATCGCCAATGCGGAAAATTCCGCCAACGGCACCGGCCTGACCCCGGAGATCTACAAGAAGCTGTGCGCCCGAGGCATTGATGCGATCACGCTAGGCGACCACGTCTTCAAGAAAAAACAGATCGTCCAGACCCTTCAGACAGAATCCAATATCATCCGCCCAGCCAACCTCTCCGCAGGCGCGTCGGGCAAGCGATGGATGTGTATCAGGCCCAAATCCGAAGACGGCCAGGTGAATCCCGGGGAACACGGAGGCAACACAGGAGGTGGTGGTCCGGGTGGTTCGGCAGCAACTATTCCGGGGGGGGTGTATGTGGTGACGGTGTTGGGGCGCATCTTTATGAACATGCCTGCCAACGATCCGTTTGCAACGGTGGACGCGATACTCGACGAACTGCCGGAGCGCGACCCGATTGTGATTGTAGAGGTTCATGCTGAGGCGACCAGTGAGAAGATCGCGATGGGTTGGCACCTTAACGGCCGAGTCACCGCGGTGGTCGGCACACACACGCACACCCCGACCGCGGATGCACGCATCCTCCCAGCCCAGGTCGATGGCACGGGCACCCCATGCCTGGGCGCAGGCGGCACCGCCTACATCAGCGACCTTGGGATGACCGGCCCGCACGACTCGGTCCTTGGCCGACGTGCCGACAGGGTGGTGGCGCACATGACCACGAACATGCCTTTCCCATTCGATGTCGCTGATGGAAACCCGCGTGTCCAGGGTGTGGTGATCGATATCGATACCAACTCAAAACGTGCGACCACGATCGAACAAATCGATCTGGCTGCTGATGTAACTAAGCCGCCATTCGCCAATGGGTGATACGGCCAATATATCCGGCACCGTTGTCACAACCCTTACAGCTTGACATGCCTACCTCATCGGCTTGTCGGAGCAACCGGTGCGGCACTATCCTGGTGCAATCTTTTCGGCGTAATTCCTTCGGCCATGCGAAGATTCAAGCTTTTATTGACGATCTACCTAACGTGTCTTCCACTGCAAAAATAGAACCTATGCGCGACCCCGACGTGTCGGGGGAAGCTATCGCCTCGCGCACACGGGCCGACCCGACCCGTCAAGACCCGCCTTTGCAGCACAAGGTCGGGCTGCTGGTGACGCTGGCGTGTGTGGGTGGTTTTGGATTGGGTGTCTACGCTGAGCATTATGACAGCGTGTTCTGGAAGCTGTCGGGGGTGCTGGTGATCGGGCTGGGCGTGTTGTGGTGGCTCAGTGGCTGGTGGGTATCCAGGCCGTTACGGAAGTTGGCAAATCAGGCGGAGCGCGTATCAAGGACGGGGCTGACCAGTGCGCTGCGCCACCTGCCGGTGGGGCGGCGCGACGAGATCGGCCGGATCGCCAAGTCCCTTCACCTCATGGGTGTGGTCGCGACGCGCAGCCACATGGAGGCGCGTTCGTTACGCAGCACGCTCGACCAGCGTGTGGTGAATGCGACCCGACGCGCGACCCGGGAACTCAGTCGGCTTGTGATGCGCGATGCCTTGACCGACCTGGGCAACCGACGGTTCCTTAATGAAAATCTGGAGCTGTTGTTCGATTCTGCCAAAGCGTCGGGGACCGACCTGGTCTGCGTCATCATCGACCTGGATCACTTCAAGCAGGTCAACGACCAACTGGGCCACGAGGCGGGCGACCACCTTCTGGTTTTCCTGGCGGGTCTGATCCGCGCGACCAGCCGACACGACGATCTAGCGGTCCGCCTCGGCGGCGACGAGTTCGTGCTGGTCATGCCCGGCACAGACAGCCGACGCGCGGAGCAAGTCGTCACGATGATCCGCAAGCTGTTCACCCGCCAGGCCCATACGATGTTTCCCAACACGCGGATGCTGGATATGTCCTACGGGATCGCGTCGCTCTTAGCCGACGAGTGTATAGACACCAAGACCCTGCTGAGGACCGCGGATCAAAGACTGTATATCAATAAGGCCTCGTCCAAGCGGTAATAATCAGGGGGTATCACGGGCCTGGTTATCCAAGGCTTTACCTCGTGGCTGTGCGCCCTAGAATAACAGGTAGACCGATCCTGACTCTTTGGGGGAGGGCTTACCATGTCGGCATGGAACGCGATCGACAACCCGGTACACATCCGACCACCTGCGGTTGCGGGCACGTTCTACCCCGCCGACCCCGACGCGCTTCACAAAGAAATCTCTGGCTATATGGATGCGGTGGACCCGGCGTTGCGCCGGTCGGCAAAGGAAAACGATCCACCGATCAGAGCCATCATCGCGCCCCACGCCGGGTACAAGTACAGCGCCCCGGTCGCGGCGTCGGCTTACACTTTCGTCGAACCTTTGCGAAAAATAATTAGCCGTGTCGTGTTGATCGGCCCGTCTCACCGCGTCGGTTTTGATGGGCTGGCGTGCAGTTCGGCCGAGGCATTTGACACACCCCTGGGTGCTGTGCCGGTCGATGTTGTGACAACCCGGACGCTCACAAAAATGCCGGGCGTTCATATCCACGACGCCGCTCATGCGCCCGAGCACGGGTTGGAAGTTCATTTGCCGTTGTTGATTCATGCGCTCGGCCGAACAGATGAGCCTGGTTGTGTGGGGTTCAGCATCATCCCGTTGTTGTTTGGTGATGTCGATGATGGCGTGGTCGCCAAGGTACTCGACCCTTTCCTTGATGATGAAAAGACACTCACCGTCATCTCAAGCGATCTCTCACATTACAACGACTACGCCACGGCGACCGCGTTAGATCGTGAGACAGCCGACGCGATTGTGGATCGTCGGGTCGATTTTATTACGCCGGACAGGGCGTGTGGGCATACCTGTGTCCGGGCGTTGCTGCGGTGTGCACAAGACCGTAGTCTTGGTGTCACTGAAGTGGACCTGCGCAACTCAGGCGACACTGCGGGGCGGGGGGAGCCGGGGGAGCCGGGGGAGCCGGGGGATAGTGTGGTTGGTTACGGCGCGTTTATTATCCGTTGAGCAAAGCATGACGACCCAACAGATACCCGCATCCGGTCGATCGGCCTTGATCGAGGTCGCACGCGCATCGATAAGCCACGGCCTGTCGCACCACGAACCCCTGAAGGTGGACCCGGCTGACTATGACGGGGTCCTGGCTCAAGCTGGCGCGTCATTTGTCACCTTAAAAATCGAGGGCCAACTACGCGGCTGCATCGGGCGGATGACATCGGACCGCCCGTTGGTTTGCAGTGTCGCCCACAACGCTTACGCCGCCGCCTTTGAAGACCCACGGTTCGGCCCGCTTATTGAAGCAGAGTTTGCGCGGATTAATGTGCATATCTCTGTGCTGACCAAGCCCAAGGCGATGACGTTTGACGGTGAAGACGATCTGCTGCGCCAGTTAAGGCCGGGCGTGGATGGGTTGGTGTTGGAGTCGGGGCGGTGCCGGGGCACGTTTCTCCCGGCGGTGTGGCAGACGCTGCCGGAGCCGCGCCAGTTCCTCAATCAACTCAAGGTCAAGGCCGGCCTGCACCCGGACGCTTGGCCTGATGATGCGAAAGTGATGCGGTATACCTGTGAATCGATTCAGGAGAAGTGAGTTCGGGGATCGGAAAGATTATAGGGTGGTCGGCTGGTCGCAAGCGACCAGGTTAAACGAGTGATATTCCTACTCCGCGTGATCCAGCAGGGTGCTTAGGCCCGGGCGGAAGACGACCTTGTCATCGACGACCAGCAGTTTCTCATCCAGGTACATCTTCACCGCGTCGGACAGCACCCGGCCCTCGAGTTGCTGGCCCTTGGCGCGCACGTCGATGGCGGTGTCTTTGCCGACTTCGATGTGAAAGACGTCCTGCAAAACGATCGGCCCTTCATCAAGCTCTTCGGTGACGAAGTGAGCGGTGCAGCCGGTGACGCGCACGCCCTTTTCCCACGCCTGATGGTAAGGCTTAGCGCCGGGGAAGTACGGCAGCAAGGACGGGTGGATGTTGATGATCTTGTGGCGGTAGGCCTTGACCAACTCCGGCGGGACGATCTGCATGTAACGGGCCAGCACCACCAGGTCGGGCTTATATTGCGCAAGCTGCTCCATCATCCACTTGAAGTGCGCGGGCTTGTTATCCTTCGCTGTCAGGTGTGCGAACGGCAGGCCCGCCGCTTTGGCGATCGGCTCGAGGTCCGGGTGGTTGCCCAGCACGCACACCAGCTCGCCGCGGTAGCGCTTGGCCTGGAAGTCTTCAATGATCCGCTCCAGGCAGTGCGCCTCCTTGCTGACCAGGACCGCGACCCGCTTGGGCTTGCCCTGATCGTGCAGCGCGATGCGCACTTCCATGTCGATCTGCTTGCCCAGGTCCAACAGGCCCGTGATCAATTCATCCAGGCTCACGCTCACATCTGCAAGGTCCACCAGCATGTCCATAATGAACCGGCCACGGGTGACCTGCTGCTCGATGTCCAGAATGTTCACGCCCAGCTCGGCGAGGTGGGTGGCGAACTTGGCGACCACCGCCTTCTGATCCTTACCCACCACACTGACCACAGCTTTAACTTGAGGCATGTTTTCGTATCTCTCTATCCAATTCAACGGTCATGCCAGAACAACACATTCTGAGCTACGGCCCGGCACCCTGCAGAACCTCGTCGATGGCTTTTTCAATCTCGCCAGCCACATCGACCTCAAACGATTCGTCGGGCACCTCTGCGTTATCGGCTTTCTCTTTGGCCAACTCAAGCATTTTACGCAGGTCGTCGTCGCTCGGTTTATCCTTCATTTCCTTGTTCCCCGAACCGTCGACCACCTGAACCGGGGCCAGGATTTCATCGAGCGTCTCCATCGGATAGGTCTCCTCGTACAGGCCCCGCGCAAAACGCTGGAGTGTCCGGTGGGCGGCCTCTTTTTCCTCGTCGCTAAGACCCGACGGTGCGATGTAGACCTGCTCGACAAACATCACCGTTGCGATGTAGAAGGCCGGACTCTCGCTGATCTGCTCGGCTATCTCTCCTACCTGTTCGAGTGTGATATCGCCAGCCACAAAGTCGTCCCGGACCTGTTCGACGCGCGAAACAATCCGCAACTTCTGATCGTCGGTCAGGTCCGATGACTCGACCGCCTCGATCAGACCATCCGCAGCGAAACCGCTGAGTAGCGACTTCGTATTGTTCCACAACCAGTACCCCCCGGCTGTCACAAGACACATCGAGATAATCAACACGATCCCGCACCCGATCGCGATCTTGCCCCAGACGCCACCAGATTTCTTTTCGTATGGATCCATCTGATCCATTTGATTCATCTGATCCATCTCATTCATGGCTGATCCCTATCTGTTGTGGCGTAGTGCAAGGTGGGGTCGGCACAGCGCCGGCCTGTGTGTGTCCCGGATGCCCCCGAATGTTCCCCGGTTATCCCATGCCTACCTTCCGTGACGACTGTCTATTAGAATCGATTTTCCCTCCCGAGGGTAGCCAATCGATCCCCGGCCCGGACTTGAACACTCGGCAGATAGCAGGCTCTTCGGCTACAATACCCCGCTCAAACGGCGATGCCAACACCTAAACCATCAAGGATTTTACACGATGCCCGAGGGTACGAGCTTTGATCTTATCGTCATCGGCGGCGGCCCCGGCGGCTACGTCGGCGCGATCCGTGCGGCACAACTGGGGCTGAAAGTTGCCTGTATCGAGCGCGACAAGCTCGGCGGCGTCTGCCTGAACTGGGGCTGCATCCCCACCAAAGCTCTGCTCGCTGGGGCGGAGTTTTACAGCCACCTCAAACATGAGGCAGAAGACTGGGGCATCCAGGCGGACAACATCCGTCACAACTGGGAAAAAGTCATTAAGCGGTCGCGCGGTGTAGCGGGAAACCTGAACAAGGGCGTTCACTTCCTCTTTAAGAAAAATAAGATCACCCACTTCGAGGGTCACGCCTTCATCCCCACCCCCGCCCCCGGGAGTACCCCCGGAAAATCTGGCTCGGTGCAGGTCTTTGATAAAGACGATGTTGATCGCAAAGGCAAACCAACGCACACACTCACCGCCAAGCACATATTGATCGCCACCGGTGCTTACCCGCGTGCGATGCCGGGCGCGCCGTTTGATGGTGACAAGATCATTGCCGCCAAGGAAGCCATGACGCTTACCACGCAGCCTAAAAAACTGCTGATCGTCGGGTCCGGCGCGATCGGGATGGAGTTCGCTTACTTCTACAACGCGTTCGGCACCGAGGTCACCGTCATCGAGATGCTCGATCGGCTGATGCCCATCGAGGACGGCGAGGTCTCCAAGGAAATAGCCAAGGCCTTTAAGAAGCAGGGCATCAAGACCCTCGCCGGGCACAAGACGCTTTCGCTTGAAACGACCAAGACCGGCATCAAGGCTGTCGTTGCACCGACGAATAACGAATCCAAGACCCAGATCATTGAGGCCGACAAGGTTCTTGTTGCCATCGGCGTGAAGGGTCGATACGACGGGCTGTTTGATGACTCGCTTAAGCTCGAGTTGTTCAAGGACCACATCAAGGTTGATAAGGGGCGTTACGCAACCAATATCCCGGGGATTTATGCGGTGGGTGACGTGATCGGCCCGCCGTGGCTGGCGCACGTCGCAAGCGAAGAGGCGATCGTCTGCGTCGAACAGATCGCAGGCCACCACGCCACGCCCATCGACTACGACTCCGTCCCCGGCTGCACCTACTGCCACCCTCAAGTCGCGTCCATCGGCCTGACCGAAGAGGCGTGCAAGGAAAAGGGTCTGGACTACAACGTCGGCAAGTTCCCCTTCGCCGCCTCCGGCAAAGCTCAAGCGCTCGGCCAAACTCAAGGCTTCACCAAGATCATCACCGACAAAAAGCACGGCGAAATCCTCGGTGCCCACATGATCGGCGCGAATGTCACCGAACTCATTGCCGAGATGGGCCTGGCACGACGCTTGGAAGCCACCGGCGCCGAAATCACCGCCACCATGCACGCACACCCGACGCTTAGCGAAGCCGTGATGGAAGCCGCGCTGGGGACCGAGGGGCGGATGATTCATTCGTAGGATTTTTTACCACAGAGGTCACGGAGGGCGCAGAGGATACAATTGAAACAGGGATGAACACGGATAAACACAGATAAGAATGTGTGCCTGGGGCGTGGATTTATTTGCTTCTTATCCGTGTTCATCTGTGTTCATCCCTGTTACTCTTCCCCGTCTTTCTCTACACATTATGTGCATACAAGATACCCATAAATCTGCGGTGTCTGCTCCACAGGGCACGTTCGATGACGATGGTTACGTTGTCGTGCCGGGGGTGTTAAGTAGTCAGAAAATCAACACGCTGATCCAACTTATCGAACCGGAATGCCGGTCACGGTTTGAGCAATCAGGCTGTGATGTTCATGCGATCCGCAATCTTTTTGATGTCTTGCCGACAATGAAATCGGTCGTAGCCTGGCCAGATATCCAAAACCTGATTGAACCAGTGCTCGGCCCCGGAGCGTTTGCGGTCCGCGTCATCTACTTCGATAAACTTCCGGGCGCGAATTGGAAAGTCCCCTGGCATCAGGACCAGACGATCGCAGTCAAACACCGTATCGACGTTCCCGGCTTCGGCCCGTGGTCGGTCAAGGAAGGTGTGCCCCATGTTGAGCCGCCGACCTCGGTCCTCGAACACATGTTGACGGTCCGGATTCATCTTGACGATTGCACAGAAGATAACGGCCCGTTGCGGGTGATCCCGGGTAGCCACCAACTTGGTCGCCTGACACCTGATGATGCCCGTGGTCAATTGGATAAACATGGTGAAATGGTGTGTGCGGTAAAATCCGGTGGGGTGGTGCTGATGCGGCCAATGCTTCTGCACGCTTCATCGCCTTGCGTTTCCCCTAAACACCGGCGCGTGATCCATATCGAGTTCGCGGCAGTCAAGTTGCCTGGCGGGCTTGAGTGGGTGGAGCCGGGGGGCGGATGATTCATTCGTAGGGTGTTTCACCGCGGAGGTCGCAGAGAGCGCAGAGGATAGAATTGAAACAGGGATGAACACGGATAAACACAGATAAGACTGTGTGCTGGAGACGTGGCTTTCTTTGCTTCTTATCAGCGTTTATCGGCGTTCATCACTGTTAATCTTCCCCTGTCTTTCTCTGTGCTCTCTGTGTCTCTGTGATAAAATGAGTCTCTCTGTTCAAGTAACACAGGAGTAAGTCCCATAGTCCTCACCCCCTCTACCATGTTAAAACTCGGCTCGCCGGCCCCGGATTTTTCGTTGCCTGACACCGAAGGCAACACGGTGTCGCTTGATGATTTTAAGGATGCCAAGGCGTTGCTGGTGATGTTTATCTGTAATCACTGCCCGTTTGTCGTGCATGTGGCGGATGAGTTGGCTCGGTTGGGCAATGATTATCAGCCCAGAGGCGTCGCGGTGGTGGCGATCAGTGCAAATGATATCGAGACACACCCGACGGACAGCCCGGAAAAGATGAAGCAGGAGAAGGCGTTGCGGGGGTACACGTTTGCTTATCTCTATGACGAGTCACAAGCGGTGGCCAAGGTGTATACGGCGGCGTGTACGCCGGACTTTTTTCTGTTCGATGCGGGTAAGAAGCTGGTGTACCGGGGGCAGTTGGATGACAGTCGGCCAACGCGGATCAGCTCGGGTAACTACGACTCGCAAAAGTCGCCCGCCCATGGCGCGGACCTGAGGGCGGCGTTAGATGCGTTGCTGTCGGGTCAACCTGTGTCAGATAAACAGATCCCCGCGATGGGTTGCAATATCAAGTGGAAGTCGGGGAATGAGCCAGACTACTTTGGGGATTAAGAAAAACGACGGGCTATAAATCCGCGGCTTTGTTCTCCCGAGCGAACGTGATCTGTCGGTGCAGCTTTTCGGGCTTGAACACTTTACCTATAGCGGCGGTGTCCGGGTCATTCTTCAGATTTTGGATCACATCCTGAAGTTCCTCAATCGTCGGGTTCAAGGGCACGAGCCGATCGATTATAAATCGGCTGAAGCGGCGTCGGATAAACCGTTTTGAATCCCGTGCGATACTGACGATCAGGCATATCGCTGCTACCAGCATGACGCCAGCAGCCAGCCCGGCAGCAACGTCCGGATCAATCCACCCGGCGGGGATCGCGTCAAAGACAAAAAATACCAGTAGCGGCATCACAATCATCGCCAGCAGCCAGAGCCAGGATTGGCCATCGAAATGAATCCCCTCGGTGCGTTGCATGGCCGGGTAGACGATCGATGTAAACGGATGGTAGAGAAGCCCACGCCGATCATCGTCGTTCACCTCGCCGTGTGCGGCCCGTTCACGCAGATCAAGCAGCTTGGCCATACCCTCTATCAACTCGGGGTGAGTCTCGTCTGTCAGCGTTTCGACGCTGGCTCGCTTATCCTTACTGATACCGGAATAACGTTCGGGGTTGGTGCCGAATTTGTTTTTGCAATGCTTACACTGCTTGAGGTGCGCGGCGAGTTCACCGCGTCCCAGGGGGATGTAGTACAAGTGCGAGACCATCCGCACCTCGATCAGACGGCAGGCCCGCGCGTCGTCACAGATCGGGCAGTAGTCGGCGACCCAGCCAGATTTACGTTCCGTCCGCTTAGTTCCCCAGACTATAAACATCGATATGCTCCGTGATGGTTTATTAGACGTGTGCGCATTGTAGCCAAAGAAATATCGACACAGCGTGGCTCAGGCGTGTGCCCAGCGCGGTTGTCCGGTGGCGTCGAGGACGGCGAACCACATTTCGCCGTGGGGATCGACGCATTGGCGTTCGCTGACGGCGAGCTTGATGGGGATGTGGCAGAAGCGGCCGTGCCATTTGCCGATGATCATTTCGGTGCGCCCGGACATGGCGGCGTGGACGGCGTAGGCGGCGAGCCTGAAACACAGGATGCTGTCGACCGGCTCGGCGGGGACGCCTCGGATCATGTAGCTGGGGTCGATGTATTTCATGGAGATGGGTTTTTTAATTGACTTGAAGTGGTCGATGATGCGGTCGCGGAGCATGGTGCCGACGTCGCCTAGTTTTTTGTTGCCTGACTTGTCCGTGCCATCGATGCCGCAGTATTTTTGTCCGGAACCCTCGGCGACGACGATGACGGCGTGGCCTCGATCGTCGAGACGCTTTTTCATGTGTGCCAGCAGGCCGTCGCCGCCATCCAGTGGGAAATCGACTTCGGGTATGAGGACGTAGTTGACGTCGTTGCTGGCCATCGCGGCCCCTGCTGAGATGAATCCGCTGTGTCGGCCCATGAGTTTGACCAGGCCGACGCCGCGTCTTGCGCCGCGTGCCTCGTTGTGTGCGCTGGTGACTGCGGCGTGTGCGATGGAGGCGGCGGTAATCAGGCCGAAGCTCTGCTCGACATACTTGATATCGTTATCGATTGTTTTAGGAAGGCCGATGACGCTGATCGGTGCGCCGCGTTTGCGTGCTTCCTTGCTGATGTCCAGTGCGCCGCGTAGTGTGCCGTCGCCACCGATGCAGAAGAGGATGTCTACGTTGAGCGACTGGAGATATTCCACCATGACGCCGATGTCCTGAGGCCCGCGTGACGAGCCGAGCATGGTTCCGCCTTGTTCGTGGATGGACCCGACGACTTTGGGATTGAGTTTGACGGGTTCGTGGCCAAAGGCAGGTGTGATGCCTTCATAGCCGTAACGGAATCCGAGGATGTCGCGCACGCCGTAGCGGTGCCAGAGCACCATGGTCAGGCCGCGGATGACGTCGTTGAGTCCGGGGCAGAGTCCGCCACAGGTGACGATGCCGACGGTGGTGTTGGCGGGGTGGAAGAAGAGTTTGGCGTGGGCACCGGCAAGCTCGAAGGCCAGGAGTTCATTGGTGTCCCGGTTACGCGGGGGCCAGGTGTCGTCGAACAGCATGTGCTTGAACTGATGGTCGCCCCTGGCTTGGGCGCGCTCGGCGATGAAGTTGGCAAAGGGTGAATCAAACTTCGGCTGGCCCAGGGTCTCTATACGAAGGTCGTCGGGGGTAATCATGATACCGGACAGTGTAATTTGATTAATGCCGTTCGTGAATCGCGGTTCCCGGGCGTGCCCAGGGTGTGAACTATATAGTGGGTATTAATGGATACGACTCAGATTATTTTGGTCAGCGTTGCATTGGTATCAGCCTGTGCCCTGCAGGGAGCGGTGGGATTTGGTGCGGGGCTGTTTGCGATCCCTTTGATGGTGTGGGCGGGGGTGGATCTGCCATCGGCAATCATGATCACGATGGGGGGGGATCGTGGTGCAAACGGGGTGGAATATTTACCGGTACCGCGGCCATGTAGGTGTGCGTGAGGTGCTACCTCTTTTTACTTTGCGGATATTAACGATGCCGGTGGGTGTGTTGCTGCTGGGCCTGTTGGTAACACAGGGGCAGGCCCGGGTTAAACAGGTGGTAGGGCTGATGTTGCTGATCGTGCTGGGAGTGCAGTGGCTATTAAAAGTTCAACCCAGGGAGCGGGTGGGTTTGGGGTGGACGGTGCTGGCGGGGAGTTGCAGCGGATTGACTGCGGGGCTGGTGGGGATGGGCGGGCCGCCGGTGGTGTTGTGGGTGATGGCGCACGACTGGTCGAGTAAAAAGTCACGTTCGTTCCTGTGGCTGACGTATCTGATGTTGATCCCGTTTAACCTGGCGGTGCTGATATACAAGTTTGGTGACAAGATGTGGGGTCCGTTGTTGTTGGGTTTGTGCCTGGCTCCCTTGGTAGTGGCGGGTTCGGAGGCGGGGATGCGGGTGGGTGCGTTGATGTCTCGGCAACGATTGCGGGTGGCCGCTTTTGTTCTGCTGTTACTGCTGGCTCTGGGGTCGTTGCTGGGGCCGATGCTGGGTGGTTCGGGGAATTAGGGGATACAGGGCTGCACAAAGGCTGTTGTAAACGTACAATCCGGGTGTTACCCAAGTTCTAAGAAAGTCCGCCATCAGCATGGCCAAAGCAAATCCCCGTTCGACAGGCAAGAAGACCCCGGCCAAAGCGGCCAAACGACCTCGTAAGACAACGAAGGTCGTGGCTTCGCCTGTAAAAAAATCCCGTTCGACGGACATCCCCACCCAGACAGTTATGCCGGCCAAGCCCTCGGCTGTGGCGGCGCGTCGTGTGGAGCCGTTGTTGATGGAGATCGCGTGGGAGGTGTGCAACCAGGTCGGGGGGATTTATACGGTATTGCGATCGAAGGTGCCGAGCATGGTGAGCCGGTGGGGCAGCCGGTACTGCCTGGTCGGGCCTTACAACCCTAATACGGCGGAGGTTGAGTTTGAGCCTGCGCCACTGGTCGGCGCGGTGGGTCAGGCGGTCAAGCGGCTGCAAGACATGGGCTACGTCGCGCACTACGGGCGTTGGCTGGTCAGCGGTCGGCCGCACGTCGTGCTATTAGATACCTCGTCGGTCGGCGGGGTGGTCAACGAGGTCAAGCACCGCATCTGGGCGGACCACGGCATCCCATCAAGCAACCAACAGGATGTCAATGACGCGGTGGCGTTTGGGGAGATGTGCCGGGCACTGCTGACGATGCTCAGCCAAAAGGAATCGCAGCGGCGGCAACTGGTGGCCCACTTCCACGAATGGCAGGCGGGGTTGGCGATCCCGATGCTGCGTAAAGAGAACTGGCCCGGCTCGCTGGTGTTCACGACCCACGCGACATTGATCGGGCGATACCTGGCGACGAGTAATTCATCGTTCTACGACCACCTGCCATTTCTCAATGGCGATCTGGAGGCGAAAAACTTCAACGTCCAGTCTCAGCACATGATCGAGAAGGCGGCGGCGCACGGGTCGCATGTGTTCACAACCGTCTCGGATGTCACCGCTGCGGAATGCACACACCTGCTTGGGCGGACGCCCGACATGCTGTTGCCCAACGGGCTGAACATCCGGCGATTCACCGCGACCCACGAGTTCCAGACGCTGCACGAAACTTATAAACAACGGCTGCACGAATTCACGATCGGGCACTTTTTCCCCAGCTACAGCTTCGATCTGGACAACACGCTGTACATGTTCACCTCCGGGCGATACGAGTATCTGAACAAGGGGATGGATGTCACGATCGAGGCGTTGGCGCGGCTGAATCATCGGCTTAAAGAGACGGCCAGCCCGGTCACGGTGGTGTTCTTCATCATTACCAAGGCCCCGTTCAAGAGCATCAACGTCAAGGCGTTGCAGACCCGGGCGATGCTCAACGAGTTTAGAACCGTTGCGGACGCGATCAAGCAGGACGTAGGCGACCGCCTGTTCCGCTCGGTGGCTTCGGGGGTGATCCCCGACTTGAATTCGCTGATGGATGACTACTGGCGGCTGCGCTTACGCCGGGCGATCCACGCCTGGAAGAGCAAGTCCCCGCCATCTATCGTTACCCACGACCTGATCGATGATGCATCGGACCCGGTGCTGAATCAGTTGCGTAACTGCCAGTTATTTAACCTCGAAAGCGACCCGGTTAAAGTTGTCTTTCACCCGGATTTTGTTCAAGCGACCAGCCCGTTATTTGGGATGGAGTACGACCAATTCGTTCGCGGTTGTCATCTGGGCGTGTTCCCCAGTTATTACGAGCCTTGGGGCTACACCCCGTTGGAGTCGATCGCGTTGGGTGTCCCGGCGGTGACAAGCGACTTGTCTGGGTTCGGGTCATACCTCAAGCAGCTCATGCCAGACCACGCATCCAAAGGGATCTACGTCGTGCCCCGCCGACACAGCGACTTCAACCACTCCGCCGAGGAGTTAACCGATCGGCTGTTCCGGTTCGCGTCTCTGAGTCGGCGTGACCGGGTCGTGTTGCGCAACTCCGTTGAATCTTTCAGCGATCACTTCGATTGGCACAACCTGGGCCGACGCTATCACGAGACCCACGACATGGCGCTGGACCGGGTGATCGGGTAAGCCGTAAATATTCTCATTTTATACGTCTACCACAGCTTCAATAGGTGTTTTTTCAGGCTTCTAGGCTTCCTAAGACCTTGTCCTAATTTTTATTACCACTACATTTACGTTGTATATAAATACAGTCGATGTTAGGGGTGTTCAGGAGCTGGCGGTTTGTCTGTTCGGGGTGTGGGGTGTAAATGCACCAGACAGACTTAAACGACTGACACGGCCTCTCAATTTGTGCCGGGAGTTGTGCGTCGTTTCCGCCTTACTAATTGGGTGGGAACGTTATGCCACAGCCACGATCAAACGATCCGCTGCGCCGCGCGATCCGCAAGCTTGTTGTCGGCTTAGAAAAGCGAGAACAGGTACGCCGGGAGCGACGCCGCTACAACCGACAACCTCTGGACGTTAAGGTTCATCTGTGTATACAGGTGGGTGCCGAGCAATTCCAAACCCTTTGCGAGGCCTGGGCTATCGACCTGTCGATCGGGGGGATCAGTTGCCTGACCGAGCAATCCATCGATTCCGAGAGTTCTCTGTTCATCAACTTTCAAGAGGTGCTCGGGCACGCGTGCTACATCCCGATTTCTGTTCGGCGGTGCCATACACTCATCGGCAACATCTATCAGATCCATGGCCGGTTTGTGTACGAGAATGACTCCGACCCGGGCGAGTCGAACGATCAAGCTCAGGTGGCGTGATACTCAACGGTAAACGGCTTGTGCGATGTTGTTGGTTATGGTTTATGTTGACACGTCCACCTGCGCGAATCATTCATCGGTAGATAGCGATCGTATCAACTCTTCCATTTCTGAAGTCAGGCGGGTATCCCGTCGGTCCATCACGGTATGGAGCGTCGCGATAAATTTTTCGATGTCGTAGGGCTGTCGCCCCGCGTCGGTATAGAACCCTAAAGCGGTCGCGATTTTTGGTGCCCACCCGGCGACCGCGATCATGCAGCCGGGGTGGATGACTGTTCCGGTAGACATGCGTGTGCCGATGGCGGTGCGTACATAGTCGCCGATGATCGCGCCCTGGAATATTCGGCCGGTGTCTTGGGCGGGTGTGTCATGGTCGAGCTGAACGCGGACGGGGTTGTAGGTATTTTTAAGGTTTGAGACGTTGGTGTCGGCCCCGAGGTTGACCCAGGACCCGACAAGGCTGTCGCCGAGGTAGCCGGCGTGTGCTTTGTTGGTGTGGCTGTGGATGATACTGCCCGCCACTTCCCCGCCGATCTTGCAACTCGGGCCGATCACGGTGTTTCGGCGGATGCTGGTGTGGGAGACGAGCACGGAATCCTGGCCGATGAAGCAGGGGCCTTGAAGCACGGTTAATGGGTTGATGACTGCGCCGGGTTCGATGACGACCGGGCCATACTCCGCATCGATGACGGTCGAGGGCATGATCCGTGCGTTTTTGCCGACGCGGATCGGGTGATCGCCGAACGTCGTGACGCCGGGGTGGTCGCCGGGCTGGAACATCGGCGTGTCACTGGCTAAGAGATCGGCGAGCAGGTTGGCGGGCAATTCATCGAGCAGGTGCCAGGGCCTTTGGATCAGAGCACGCTTACGGATGCGGACCGTGCGCGTCTTATCTGCCAAGGTGAGAAACCCGCTATTAATAAACGCATCGGCGTCGTGGCTATTCAGACATACGGCAACAACCTGGCCGTCGCTCTGCACCACCGCCTGATCTAACTGCAGGTCACGAATCTCGTTAAAAAACCTGACGCCGCACCAGCGCCCGTTGACCAGCAGAAACCCGCCGTCTGCGATGGTATTGGGGTTGGGGTTGACCTGTGCCCCGGGATGCCGTTGGCTGACAACCCCGGACAGTCGTTGGGGGACGCTAAGAATACTTGCCGGCCTGTCTAAGACTTTCTCGATACGGGTCCGCGTCAGAAGGGCACCACTGCGGACCTCAAAAATAGCTCGCAGGCTAGCCACCGGGCCAAACCGGCCTTGCCCGTCGTCGTAAATGATGAGTGTAGGTGTGGTCATAGCAATCCTGCCCGATGATATCCATCGGCGGACGGGGTTGGTGTGCTTAACTTCATTCACCAAACAGCACATTCATCGTTGACAGAACAGCCGTCGTTCCTTAATCTGGAGTTTGTGGATAACCGTTGGATAAAAGTGATCCGACATGACTTCCCGGTGGGCGTCCCGAGCAAACCTTTCCGCACATGGCTTGGGCGGTCGTTGGCGAGATAAGATTAGTTTTACAAAATGCCGAACATTGATCCCGCGCTATGGCGCGACATGATGGCGTACCTGCGCAAACGGCACAGCTCGATCTGCCGACAGTGGTTCGAGGAGCTGGAACCGGTTGACCTCAAAGGGGGTTTGCTGCGCGTGGCGACAAGCAACGGCGTGCAGGAGAAATACCTGCAAAGCAAGTGCTTGGATCAGTTTAATGAGGCTGCTCAGAGCGTGACCGGTGCCTTGATCGGCATCCGGTTCATCACCGGGAGTTCTGTGGTCAGCAAGTCCAAGGGGCGCGAGGCCAAACTTCAGCCGGAGGTGACGATCACCGCCACGGTCCCGCCTCATCCCAGACGTAACGCATCCTCGTCGGACTTTGAGGCCGACCAGATGGTGCTGATCCCGGACAACAGCTTCGAGAACTTCGTCCCGGGGCCTAACAATCAGCTCGCCTACGCCGCCAGCATTGCTGTCGCGAATCAACCGGGCACCACATACAACCCGTTATTCATCCACGGCGGGGTCGGGCTGGGCAAGACCCACCTGCTCCAGGCGATCTGCCAGAGCATCCTCAACAACAAGCCTGAAACCGAGATCCTCTACGTCTCCTGCGATGCCTACATGAACCAGTTCATCCGCTGCGTGCAGTCCGGGCAGATGAGTGAGTTCCGTGACCGCTACCGGCATGTGGACGTGCTGGTTATTGATGACATCCACTTCCTGGCGAAGCGTGACCGCACCCAGGAGGAGTTTTTCCACACGTTTAACGACCTTTATCAGTCCAACCGCCAGATCGTGTTGTCCTCTGACGCCGCCCCCAGCGAGATCGGCGACCTGGAAGATCGGCTGATCAGCCGGTTCCAGTGGGGCCTGACCGCTGAGGTGACGAAGCCGGGATACGAAACCCGCGTGGCGATCCTCAAGGCCAAGAGCGAGTTGCGTTCGATGGAGGTTCCCGATGATGTGATTGCTTACCTGGCGACCAAGATCGACTCCAACGCCCGGGAACTGGAGGGCGCGATTGTCACTATTCAAGGCCACGCCGACCTGCGGGGCCGATCCATCGATATGAAGCTGGTCCAGGAGGCCATGCGCGAACCAGTCGCCGGGTCCAAGCACAGCCAAGTCACACTTCAACACATCATCGATGCGGTCACCGAGTACTTCGGCGTCAAGCTCAGCGACCTGCAATCACGACGGCGTCATAAGTCCGTCACCGAGCCACGCCAGGTCTGCATGTGGCTGGCACGCAAACGCACCCGGTTCAGCCTCGAAGAGATCGGCGGGTACTTCGGCGGACGGGACCACACCACCGTCATGCACTCGATCCGCACCGTGGATGCCAAATCCAAAAAAGACCCCAACTTCGCTAAGCAGGTCCAACACCTCGACGAACAGATCAGCCAGGACACCGGTGCCCCCGTCAGGTGATCCACACGTTGTTAGAGCTACCGCGATTTTTTCTCCTGCTCTTAGACTTTCTAAACACTTCTTTCATAGCCCGCCAACAATATCGGCGCGGTCAGAGCGATCAGAGCACCCACCGCGCCGACGTTGTCGGCGGGCTATTGGGTGCTGGGAATGCGGGTACTCATACCAATCCACAACAGCCCACCCCCTGTCGATATTCCCGTGGATAACCTGTGGATTAGCGCTTGGTACCAGGCTGTATCGATGTGATACTTTTGTTGATCGTCTAGCAAGTGGCGATTAAAACCAGCCTGCCCCCAGGTTGCCGACAGGTATCATCGTTCGGGCATCAGGCATCCAAAAGATATCGACAAGCTATCCACGCCGATTTTATGTTTGTAAGTGTTTTATTTTTAAGTGGTAAGTGAGTCATATTCACACTTACCCCGATAGCGACCGGCATAACTACTATGAAGAAGATGAATACTATCTATCTCTATTGGTAAGAGTCATGCACCCGATCCTGTCGGGTAGCCGGTCAGGATTGGCATGTCTCACAATACACCGTGGTTCGGCCGGAGATGGTCGTGCAGGCCAACGGTTGCCCGCAGGATGGGCACGGCTGGCCCGATTGGCCGTAGACCTGGTGGTAGTGCTGAAAGCCGCCCGGTCGGCCTGACGCGTCCTTGTAGTCCCTGAGGGTTGAACCCCCAAGCCGTATCGCCCGGGTCAGCAAAGCCCTCATCCGTCGGATAAGTTTCTGAATCTCCGGTCGGCTCACATCACAGCCGGGACGCAGCGGGTGGACCCCACAGCCAAACAGCAACTCATCGACATAGATATTGCCCAGCCCCGCGAGGACAGCCTGATCGAGCAGAGCCGACTTGATGGCCCGGCGGGTCCGTTGCAGTTTTGCATGGAGTCCGGACGGCGTGATGGTCAGGGCATCCTCACCCAGCCTGGACCAGCGTGTTTCAATCAGCGATGCGACAGAATCAAATGTCCACAGCCCGCCAAACCGTCTGGGGTCACGGAATGTCAGCCGACCGCCGCTGTTTAGATGCCAGATTACATGGGTGTGGGTGTCCGGCTTGTGGGGTTCATCTTTGGGATAGAACCGAAGCGACCCGGTCATCCCCAGGTGGATGCAGATGCAAGCCTGACGGCTGGGGGTTTTGCGGTTGCCAGGCGTCTGGCTGACCAGGGCTATTTGTTTTCCCAGCCGGTCGATCCGGGTGATCGTTTGGCTGTGTAGTAAATTGTTTGGCCTGCTGGGTCCATGCACGATGTCGCGTCGGCGGACTGAGACACGGGCGATCGTTTGGCCGACCACCGTGTTGGTGAGTCCTATACACACGTTTTGAACCTCGGGCAGCTCAGGCATCGGCGTCATTCTAAGCCAAAGAACAGCCTCTCCGGGCGAACATCCGGCAGGTGCTGGGGGTATACTTGATATTCCTCAAACCCGGTCGGGAGTGCCCATGCCAAACGATGATATTTCAGAAAATCCATCAAGTCAGGAGCTGATCGATCAGGTCCGTGACGCCTCTGCGAAGCTGCGAGAGCAGGTCGCCAAGGCGGTGGTCGGCCAGGATGAGGTCGTCGAGCAGGTCTTCATGTGCCTGTTCACCCGGGGCCATGCGCTATTGGTGGGCGTGCCGGGGTTGGCTAAGACGCTGCTGGTCTCGACCGTCGCCAAGACGTTGAGCCTGGCGTTTAACCGGATTCAGTTCACCCCCGACCTGATGCCATCAGACATCACCGGCACGGAAGTGATTGAAGAGAACCGGGACACCGGGCGGCGGGAGTTGCGATTCGTTAAGGGGCCGGTCTTCGCCAATATCCTGCTGGCTGACGAGATCAACCGCACGCCGCCCAAGACGCAGGCTGCGCTGCTGGAAGCGATGCAGGAGAACCACGTCACCGCAGGCGGCATCCGCCACGACCTGCCTCAGCCGTTTTTTGTGTTGGCAACCCAGAACCCGATCGAGCAGGAGGGCACATACCCGCTGCCCGAGGCTCAGCTTGACCGGTTCATGTTCATGATCCACGTCGGGTATCCGACGGAGGACCACGAGTTGGAGATCGTCAAGCGCACGACCGGCAGACACAAGGTTGAATTAGAGCCGGTGCTTGATGCGGAAAAGATCGAGCAGATCCAGGGGCTGGTCCGCGATGTTCCGATCGCTGACCATGTTGTGCGTTACGCGCTGCGTCTGGTCCGCGCGACACGTCGGCCTGAGCAGGGTGAAGACGACCAACGCCCGGACTTTCTTCAGCAGTATCTGAACTGGGGGGCCGGCCCACGCGCTAGCCAACACCTTATTCTCGGTGCGAAGGTCCGTGCGATTCTGGATGGTCGGACCCACGCGACCCCGGATGATATCGCTGCTGTGGCTGCGCCGGTGTTGCGTCATCGGTTGATCCTGAACTTCAATGCTGAGGCTGACAACGTGACGCCTGATGATCTGATTGGGCGGTTGATTGAGAGCACGGATGTCGGCGGGGCGAGCGACCCGCAGGCGGACCAGGTGCTGCGCGGGTGACAGTGATGAAGTGTGACGTTGTGAACTGATTCTCTTTGACTCATCGGATGCCATGCCGCCCACCGACGCCCCGAACTACCTGGACCCACGCACGCTGGCCGCGATTGGGCCGATTGATCTTCGGGCGCGGATGATTGTCGAGGGGATGATGACGGGGATGCACCGCTCGCCGATGGAGGGTGTCAGCGTCGAGTTTGCGCAGCATCGCCAGTACACGCCGGGCGATGACACGCGGTTTTTAGACTGGAAGGTCTACGGGAAGACCGACAAGCTCTACCTTAAGCAGTATCAGAAAGAAACCAACCTGGACATGGTGGTGCTGGTCGATGCATCCGGTTCGATGCGGTACGGCTCGACACGGGGGACGGTCGCGACCGGATCGAAACGTGCCGTCTCGGGGATGAGCTGGAGCAAGTACGACCACGCGGCGAGCCTGGCGGCGGCGATGTGTCACCTGGCGCTACGGCAGCAGGATCGCGCGTCGGTGGTGCTATTTACGGATGAGATTAAAACAGCGACACGCTTATCTAACTCGCACGATCATTGGCGGACGATCGTCAGTGCGCTTTCATCGGCGGAATCTCTTGAGGTCAGTGAGCCGGGCGAGTCGTCTAGTGGTGACAACCCGGGTGCGGGTCGGCCCCCGGGCAGGACCGACCTCTCGCGGATGTTTGACCAGGCGGTTGCGAGGCTGAATCGTCGATCATTAGTTGTGCTGATTAGCGATCTGTTTGATGACATACAGACTATCGAGCGTGGCTTGGCGATGTTTAAGTTTCGGCGTCACGATGTGATTGTGCTTCAGACGCTGGACCCGGCTGAGTTGGATTTCCCGTTCCGTTCGCCGTCACAGTTTCTCGGACTCGAGGCGGAGGGCCGACTTAACCTCGACCCCCAGGCGCTGCGTTCATCTTATCTCGAGGCGCTGCAAAGCCACCTGGATCAGGTCGAGCAGGTGGCCCGGCGATTTCGTTTTGATTATGTACTCTTAAATACGAGCGATCCTTTGGGGCCGGCGTTGAGTCATTTTATGGCTCGGCGTGATGCGGGGATAGGGAAGAAGCGATAGATGCAGGCTCTACTCGCCCAGGTTCTGGCCCCGTTTATTGCTCCCGCGCTGGCGTGGGCGGGTCTGGCGTTGGTGGCGATCCCGGTTGGGATTCATCTGCTGTCGCGGTGGCGGCGCAAGCCTGAGCCTTGGGGCGCGATGCGGTTTTTGGTCGAGGCGTACCGCAAGCAGAAACGACGGATGCACTTTGAGCAGTGGTTGCTGCTGCTGTTGCGATGTCTGATTGTTTTGTTGTTAGGTTTGGCGTTGGCTCGGCCGTTGCTGGTCGGGACGCTTGGGCAGTGGTTGGGCGCTCTGGATAGTCAGGGCCGAGTCGTGAACGTCGTGATCGATGATGCGATGTCCACGCGCGCTACGGATGGCCCGGGTGTGACGCGGTTTGATCGTTTGATTGACAAAGCTGTGGCGGTGATTGATTCTCTTGAGGCTGGGGATCGCGCGACGATCTGGCGTGCGGGTCGGCCTGCCGGCGCGGTAATCGCGGAGCCGACCGCCGATCGTGCGGTACTACGCGCAGCTCTTAAACAGATGCGCCCGGGGTATAGCCGACCTGATTTGCCCGCGGCGCTAAAGCTGATCTCGGATCGGATGGATGATGGTCAGGCGGTGCCCGATCGATCGGTGACTGTTTTGCTCGGCGACTTCACACGGTCGGCACGCTACATCGAGCAGGCGTTTGATTTAGGTTCGCAAGTCGGCGGGTCGTCGGGCACTTTGATCGTGTCTCGTCCCTTGTCGGGGTTAGACAATATCCAGGTGTTGTCGGTGAAGCCTCGACGGCGTGTGGTTTGGATCGACGGGTTATCCGGCGGGCGGATCGCGGCTGAGGTTCGTGTCGCGCGTTATTCTGAATCGTTGGCTGAGGCGTCTGTATCGTTGACGGTTTCGTTGATTGATGTGCAGGGCCGAAGCGTGTCGTCGCTTCGGCGTCGGGTTTATTTCTTAGCGGGGCAGAGCGTTGCGTCGGTGAGTGTTGATATCCCGGTAGATACCACGGTGTCGAGGCTCGATGCGCAAGGTGGCGAGGTCTTGACGATCCGTGCGCAGTTGGAATCGACGACGGGCGGATTGACTCCTGACGATCAGGCTTATGCTGCGGTGGAGTTGCGTCGGCGGCTGCGTGTTGCGGTGGTGGATGAACAGGCTGGTTTTCTGGTGGGTGATAACGCCGGTCTCACGCCGGGGCAGTGGGTGAGTTTGGCGCTACGGCCACGGGGCATCGATCAGGTGGGGGCGGTCGAGGTGGTGTCAGTTACCCCGGCAGAGTTGAACGATCCGTCGAGATTAGAATCATTGGACGCGGTGATGTTGATGCGTCCGGATCGGTTATTCAATCCGGTCTGGCGTGAGTTGGCATCATTCGCTGAGGCCGGCGGGTTGGTCTGGGTCTTCACGCCCGCCAACGATGGCTCGGCTCCCTGGGTGAGTCCGATGCTCGATACATTCAATCCCGGTTGGCAGATCGGTCTGGAGCCGGTGACGTTGGATGAGGTGGATGAAGCATCAGGTGGGTCGTGGAGTTTTTCAGGTGAGCCGTTAAGTGCGGAGCCGTTGGAGCGTTTGGCGGCGGATTGGCAGGCGTTGATTCGGCCGGTGCGGGTTTATCGTCGACTGCCGTTGGTCGTGCCTGATGCCGACGCCTGGGTGTTTCTGGATCAAACTATTTTAAGTGGAGAGGTTGAACGGTCTGGGAGGCAAGCGGTTCTGGCGCACCATTTTGTGGGGCGTGGTTCGTTGATGTTGTTGTCCACGGCTGTGGATACGCGGTGGACTAATTTGCCGACCAAGCCGTTGTTTGTGCCTTTGGTTCACGAGACGTTGCGTGGCGTGTTGGGTCTGCGTGATCGGCCTGGGATCGTCAGCGCGGTGGCGGGTGATCAGCCCGCGTTAGGATTGGCGTGGTCGGGTTTGTCAGCGCTGGATCGGTTAGAGGTCAGCGGCGATCTGATAACCGAGGAGCGTGATGACGCGGTTGTGAATCCGCAATGGGTTGTGGGTGAATCGGGCGTGCAATTGGTTGGGCCTGTCGTTTCGCCAGGCGTGTATCAGGCGACCACGGATGCCGGGCCACGGCGGTTGATTGTCGATGTCGACCCGCAGGCGGGGGACATGCGGCAGATCGATGAAGAGGCGTTTGCGCATTGGTTAGACGGCTTAGGTGAATGGCGTTGGCTTGATGATGAGGACCCGGGCGCATCACTGCGCAGGACCAGCGAGGTCGCGGATATCGGCTGGGCGTTGCTCTGGGTGTTGTTGGCGTTGGTTTTGTTAGAGACGGTCGTTGCGCGGTATTTGAGTCACGCCAACGCCGGTCCCGGTCGATCGTTGACGGGTCGGCTCTGGCGTGCGGGTATCCGGTTGCGCAGCGGCGATAAACCTGCCAACGGCGGGCGGGGGAGGGCCGCGTGATGGGAACTATTTCCACAGCGCTCACGCTGGCGCAGCAGGGCGGGACACTTCTGGACAGGCTGCTTGGCCTGCGCGAGTTGAGTTGGTCGGACCCGTCGGCGGGGCTGGGTTTTGAGTATGTTTTGCCGGCGTGGTTGTGGGTGTTGATCGGGCTATCGGCGCTGCTGTTTGCGGGGTGGAGCTATCGTCGGCTGCTTGGGCAAAGGTCGTTGCGGGTCATGCTTGCGGTGGTGCGTGCGGTGACGCTGGTGGTCTTGGTTATTTTGCTGGCTGGGCCGACGCTTGTGTTGCCACAGGAATCGGTTGAAGAAGATTGGCTGATGGTGATGATTGATCGCAGCGCGTCGATGGGTGTGTTGGATGTGGTCGATACGTTGACGGGTGAACCGATCAGCCGGGACCAGAGTGTGCGTGATGCGTTGCGTGGTCAGGCGGAGGTTTTTTCGGATACCGGGCTTGGCAAGGGCAGGCGGTTGGTGTGGCTGGGTTTTGGTGGTTCGGCTTACGCGATTCAGTCGCCGTTGGTTGAGCCGGGGTTGGCTGAACCTGATGCGCAGGCCACATCGATACGGACCGCGATTGAGCAGGCGTTGCGTCTGCCGTCGGGTAAACCGGTTAGCGGTGTGGTGTTGATCACCGATGGGCGGACGCCTCAAGATACCGGGCCTTCGCTTGCGCAGCGTTTGCAGCAGCAGGGTGTGGCTGTGTTTGCTGTGCCGGTGGGCGCGGTTCGGCCGCCGTTGGATTTGGCGATCGGTCAGGCGGACGGTCCGCAGCGCACGTTTGTCAATGACTCGGCCCCGGTGTTGGTGACGATTGAGCAGCTCGGCGGGAATCCGGTCGATCCGGTGGAGATCAGTGTCGCGTTGATCGATCAGGCTGACGGTGAGGTGTTGGATGAGCAGACACTGGATCAGGCTGAACCGGGCCAGGCGTTAAGGCTTTCCGGTAAGTCATCCACCGTGGGTATAGCCCGTTGGATGGTGCGCGTCACACACAAGCCCCCAGCCGGTCAGCAGCCCCTGCGCGAGTTGGTGATTGAAAACAATACGCGCGAACTTGAGGTCGAGGTGATTGATCGACCGATCCGTGTGCTTTATGTCGAGGGGTATCCACGCTGGGAGTTTCGGTATCTCAAGAACCTGTTGATCCGCGAGAAGTCGATCAGCGCAAGCACGTATCTGCTTAGTGCGGATCGGTCTTTTGCGCAGGAGGGCGATGTTCCGATCACGCGCTTGCCTGTCGATGCCAAGGAGATGGATGCATATGACGTGGTGATTCTGGGCGATGTTCCGCCGGACTTTTTTCACTCGGGTCAGCTATCGATTCTGCGTGACCACATCTCGGCGGGTGGGGCTGGGTTGATCTGGATCGGCGGGGAATATCACACGCCACGCTCTTACGGGGGGACTCCGCTGGTGGACCTTCTGCCGATGCGAGTGCCAGCCGACGTGTCGCGTTTTGGGTTGTCCACGAGCTTGTTCAGGCTCGAGCCTACCGCGTTGGCGCGGTCTTTGAGTGTGATGCGGATTCGTGGAGTGAACCGTGAATCGGCGCAAACAGACGGTTGGCCAAGTGATTTGCCGGCGTTGCGATGGGTGCAGGACATGGGGCCTTTGAAGCCGACTGCGGAGGTGATCGCCGATGCGATTTCTGTTGACGCTGAGGGTGAAACGACACCCGCGCTGGTTCGGCTGCGTTACGGTGCGGGGCAATCGCTTTATGTCGGGACTGATGAGG
Source organism: Planctomycetota bacterium (assembly GCA_024279275.1). Taxonomy (GTDB): domain Bacteria; phylum Planctomycetota; class Phycisphaerae; order Phycisphaerales; family Phycisphaeraceae; genus JAJRRS01. Next base: position 51,710 of record JAJRRS010000032.1, read on the forward strand.
CGTGGCGGTGGCGCTACGGGCGCGGCGAGTGGTATTTCGAGCAGTACTGGGTGCAGTTGATCCGGATGCTGGGGCGGTCGCGGGTCCAGGCGGACACGGATCGGGCGTTGTTCCGCGTTTCGAGTCGGGGCGTGTCGATGCAGCAGCCGGTGGTGGTGGAATTGGAATTAAGTGACCCGCTATTAATTAACCGTGGCCTGTCGCGGATCGGCGTCAGTGTTCGGCGGGCGTCGGCCCCGACCGGGCAGGTGGTAGATAGCTTGGAACTGTTGCCGATCGATAGTGTGGAGGGTGCGGCACCGGGTGCGCCCAGGCGTGTGGGGTATCGTGCGATCTGGCGGCCGACGTCGGCGGGGACGCGGGTGTTGACGGTGACGGAGCCTGCGTTGGCTGAGCTTGGGTTGGTGCAGACGGTGCGTGTGACTGCGGCGGATGATGAGATGCTGAATCCGCGTAGCGATCATGCGAGGCTTGCCGCTTTGGCGGAGCAGACCGGCGGGGCGGTTGTGGCGTTGGATGAGTTGAATCGGCTGGTGGGTCTTGTGCCGAATCGAGCGAGGATCACGCCGACGGATATCCGTGAGCCTTTGTGGGATTCGATGCTGTCGTTGATTGTCCTGATCGTGCTGTTTTCGTTGGAGTGGGTGGTCCGCCGGGCGATCCGGCTGGCGTAGCGGGATAGACTTAGACGGTGCCAGTGAGTGCCGAACGTTTTTAGATTTTGGAATGGGTTATGCAAGACGTATCTCGACAACTCAAGCAGGTCCGGGGCCGGGCGCGGTTGTGGTTGTCGGCTATCCATATATTCCGATTTATCGCGGCATTGGTTCTTGTGGTGTTGCTGCTGAGCGTGTTGGATTGGGCGTTGAATCTGCCGGGTTGGCTGCGCTTGGTGATTGGTCTGCTTGTGTGTGCTGAGTGTGTGTACTGGCTGACGACCCGTTTGCTTAGTGCGTTGCGGTTTAATCCGAGCCTTAGTGAGTTGGCGTTGCGTGCGGAGCGTGTGTACCCGCAGTTGGCTGGGGTGTTGGCGAGTTCGGTTGATTTTTCAACAGGTTCTACATCAGCGCAGGGCGAAGCAGACAGCAGGCAAGGCCGAGCGCTGGCGGAATTGGCGCTGGATCGGGCGCGGGGGTTGATGGATGGTGTAGACCTGTCCCGCCTGGTTGATCCCTCGGCTGCGATGAAACGGTTGGCGGTGGCGCTGTTGTCGCTGATGGTTTTAGGCGCATGCGTTATTAGCGCACCGGGCATGAGTCGCACGGCTGTAGCTCGCTGGCTTGCGCCGCTGGGATCGACGCAATGGCCGCGTAGTGTTTCGATTGAAGACACCACCGGGTTTGATGTTCGGCCTGTTGATGCGCCCGTGAGATTCATGTCGCGGATCACCAAGGGGCATCGGTCGGGGATGCGTGTCAATGTGCATTACCGATTCATCGATGCGTTGGGAGAAACCGGGCAGTGGGGCCGAGCGATATTGACCCAGCAATCTACGGACAGGGATGCGAAAGCCTCGGCTTCTTATGAGCAGCTTCTGGAGGTGTCCGCCGAGGTGGCCAGGTCGGTGAATAACACGCCGGGCGGGCGGGCGGTGCTGAGTTATTACTTCCAGGCCGGCGACGGTCAGACGCCCACCGCGCAGATCAAGCTGGTCGCTCGACCGGCGGTGGTCGCGGTCCATGTTGATATCCAGCCGCCGGTTTATGCCGTCGGCCTGACGGGAACCCAGGCGGTTGCGTTGCACGAGCAAGGGGGACAGATCGCGTCTGCTTCGGCGCTGGTTGGGTCACGGGTCAGGTTGTTGGTGCAGTGGAATAAACCTGTTTCGGTGACGCGCGACGATCTTGCTACGGTTCTGCCGGGGCTTATCGATGCGATCGGGTTGGATGCTATTACGGTAGATGATTCGAATGATTCGAATGATTCGGGGCAGCCTAAGGGCGATCGTTTGTCGATCGGTTTTATTTTGACTGATACGTTTACGACGCCGATCCACATCACGGATGGGTACAAGCTCGAGAATCAGTCCCGGCGAAAGTATCGGATCGAAGCGGTGCAGGACAGGCTGCCCTCGTCGGCGATCACCGAGCCTTTGGCTGACGAAGCGGTGCTGGCTTCGGCGGTGATCAGTCTGGCGGCGACGGCGCAGGATGATGTTGGCCTGGAACGCATCGAGTTGCTGGGCACTACACGCAGCCGACCGGTCGGCGGTGATCTAATTGAAGCCGTGCTGCCTCGTCTTGCCCAGAGTAGCGGTCGTCAGACCAGCCTCAGCGCCGGGTTGGAATTGGATTTATCTAAGTTGGAACTTCGGTCGGGCGACAGCGTGGTGCTGACCGCGGTGGCTTACGATGTGTATGAGTTGAATGGCCAGCGACATGACCCGGTTGTCTCGTCGCCTCGGACGCTTCGGATTATCGATGAGCCGACGCTGGTTGCGCAGCTGCGGACCGAGTTGGCGGGGTTGCGTCAGCAGGTGGTTCGGCTCGAGCAGACACAGCAGCGGATCGCAAGCGAGCAGCCCCCGTCGGTGACACAGCCGCAGCAGGACCAGGTGACACGGCGACTGGAATCGCAGGCCTCGTTGCTTGATGAACTCAGTGACCGGATGCGGCGCAATCGGCTTGAAGATGAACCGATGCGCGAGGTGATTCAGCAGGCGGATGAGTTGGTTCAGCGGGCACGGCAAGCGTCGTCTGAGGCGGCAAGTAATCTGCGCAAGTCTGATGAACAATCAGCGGGTCAACCCGAGGAGGCGGATCAACTGGAGGATGCGGCGCACGAAGATCAGCAAGAGGTGCGCCAGACGCTGACCGAGTTGGCGGAGTTGTTGGATCAGGGCCGGGATGTTCTGACGCTTAAGCTGCGGCTTCAACAGCTCAAGACCCAGCAGCAAGCCTTGGCGAACGATACACGGGAGTTGCTTCCTGAGACGATCGGGCAGGATAAGGATCAGCTCGACGAAGCGCAGCGTCAGCGTCTGGATGAGTTGGAAAAGCGTCAGGCTGAGTTGGCTGACCAGGCCCGGGCGCTGACCCGGAAGATGCAGGTGACGGCTGAGGCGTTGTCCCAGCAGGGCGAGCGCGACCAGGACAAGGCTGCTGCGCAAGCTCTGGCTGAGGCTGCGGCGATCGGTCAGCGCCAGGGTCTTAGCGAATCGATGCAGCAATCATCGGAGTCGATTGATCAGAACCGGTTGTCGCAATCGGGCCAGCAGCAGGATAAGGCGCTGGATGCGCTGGATAAGATGCTTAAGGAGATGGGCACGCAGGAAAAACGCCGACAGGCGATTCTAAAACGTCGGCTCCAGGAACTGTCGGAGTTGGTTCGCAAATTATTGAAGCGTCAGATCGCTCAGGCGTTGTTGTTGGAACGATCTGCCAATGACGAGGTCGCGGTGTTTGAGCCTCAGCAGTTGGCGCTTCGCCGGGCGACGATGGGGGCGCAGCAGCAGGCGGGCGGTTCTTCTGAATCGGGACAGGTGGCGGTAAGCCTTTCGGATGCGGTGCGCGAGCAGGGGTCGGCGGTTGGCTCATTGCGCCGGGGTGAAGGCCCGGCGGCGCTGACCGCTCAGCGCGCAGCGGTGGAACATCTTAAATCAGCGCTTGATGAATTAAATAAGCTCGTCGAGGATTCAGCGGCGAAGCAGGCCCGAAAGGAGCGGGAACAACTGCGGCAGGCGTATAAAAAGCACGCCAAGCGTCAGGATGAATTGCGTGACTTGGTGCGGGTGATTGTTGATGCGGGTCCGATGAATCGTCAACGCCGAGCGGCGCTGGTTGCGTTGTCCGGCGAGCAGTCGCAACTGCAACAGGCGATCGCGGAAACTGGCAGGCTGGTTGGCAAGACGCTGGTGTTTGAGCACATGCACGAGCAGGTGGGTCAGACGTCAAGCCGGGTGGTTCATGCGTTGCGCCGGGGTGAAGGGGATGGCCCGGTGCGCGGCGATCAACAAATGATCGCGATTACGTTGCGTGCGATGGCTGAGGCCTTGAAGCAAGACCCCAGCGATGATCCGTTTTCAAGTGGTGGTGGAGGCGGCGGTGGGGGTGGTGGAGGTCAGGAGCCTCCGTTGGTTCCGCCGGTGGCGGAGTTGAAGCTGATTCGTGGTTTGCAGGCGGTGGTGTATGAGCAGACGCGTTTAATTGAGGCCGATGCGGCTGGGGCAGCAGATGGGCCGATGAAACAGAGGATGCTTGAGATTTCCACCCGCCAGCGTGAACTATCCAGCCTCGGCAAGCGTTTAATAGAGAAGATGAAGCAGCAGAGCCAACAACCTTTGTTTCCACCGGATGAATCCCCGTCCCCGGAAGATCAGCCATGAAACAGGGAACTATATATCGTGCCATTGCGGGGTCTTTGGCGGTTGTTTTGGGGCTGTGTTGCGCGGGTGTTGTGATGGGTCAGGCTGAGCAGCCCACACTCGATGACTTGCTGGACCTGACCCCGCCCCCGCCCCCGGACACACCGCAAGCGGATACGTCTGACACGGATCAATCGGCTACACCTGCACCGGATGTTGACCTAAATGAATCGGTCGGGCGTGCGTTGTTGGTTTCGGATGCGGCGGATGCGTTTGAGCAGGCGGTCAATGAGATGGATGACGTGTCGCGTCGGCTTGGTCGAGCGCTTGATGCGGGTGTGGAGACGCAACGGATGCAGGAGTCGATCCTTCGTAAATTGGACCAGGTGATTAAGGCGGCGAAAGATCAGTCGTCATCCGGCGGCGGCGGAGGGTCCGGCGAGCCACAGAAACAGGATAAAGGCGGCGACGAGTTGGCGCAGCAAAAACCCGGGGCGGGTCAGGGCGGAGACGAGGCGCAGCCAGGCGGTCAGCAGGCGAGCAGTGGCGCGGCGGGGTCGGGTTCGCCGATCAAGCCGGAGGGCCAGGACACGCCGATCGAGCAGTTGCGTAAGGAGTGGGGCGTGTTGCCGCCGCGTGTCCGTGAAGAATTAAGTGATGGGCTGCGCGAGCGGTTTAGCCCGCTGTATCGGCAGATGACCGAGGCGTATTACAAGGCCCTGGCTGAGCAGGAGTAGTTTGTTGTTTGATGCAACCTCAAAAACAAAATTAAGCGCGGCGTGTTTGTCGCTGTCGCTGTTGTTGTTCGGTGTGGGGTGGCCCAGGGGTGTTGCTGCGCAGGAGGTGTCGGATGCGGATACGGGTGTGGGGTTTGTGGAGATCACGGATCAATCGCGTTTGTCGGTGGAGCGAGGGTTGGCGTATCTGGCGCAGGTGCAGGCTGATGATGGCAGCTACGGCAGCACACGGTTTCAGAAGCACGTCGGGATTACTTCGTTGGCATGTCTGGCGTTCATGGCGGACGGGCACATGCCTGGGCGCGGCGAGTATGGGCCGAACGTGGAGCGTGGGTTGGATTTTGTTTTAAGTCACGCTACGGAGTCGGGGCTTCTCGTTGCGGATGCGTCGCACGGCCCGATGTACGGGCACGGGTTTGCTACTTTATTTTTAGGTGAGATTTACGGCATGACCGGCGACCCGCGAGCGCGCGAGGCGCTGCTTAAGGCGGTTCGTTTAATTGTGACGACGCAGAACCCCGAGGGCGGGTGGCGTTACCAGCCTCGGCCGTTCGAGGCGGATATTTCCGTGACGATCTGCCAGGTGATGGCGTTGCGTTCGGCGCGCAACGCGGGGTTGAGTGTGCCTAAGGAAACGATCGATCGCGCGATCGCTTATGTGCGTCAGTGTCAGAACCCGGCGGATGGGGGGTTCAGGTACATGCTTAACTCAGGCGGGTCGGCTTTCCCCAGGTCCGCAGCGGGGGTCGCGGCGCTTTATTACGCGGGGGTCTATGAAGACGATGCCCTGAGCAAGGGTCTGACCTACCTGGAGAGCGGCACGAACACCACCACGTTCCGGACAGGCGGGCACTATTTCTACGGCCACTACTACGCTGCGCAGGCGATGTTTCTCGCGGGCGGCGAGCATTGGGAGCGGTGGTATCCCAGGATTCGCGAGCAACTGGTGGCCAGTCAGCTTGCGGATGGCTCGTGGAGCAGCGGGCACGGCGGGCCTTATGGGACGTCAATGAGTTTGCTGATATTACAGATTCCCAACCGGCTTTTGCCGATATTCCAGAAGTGACTTTAGTTGTGCCTAAATCCCGATCGTCATGTTGTGAAGTTTTACCCAAGGGGGTGGGCCGTCGGCATCCTGTGCTGAGGGGTATCACATGGCGTACCGGGTTGGTCGCTGTGGCGTGTCTGTTGAGTTTGGCTGTTCCTGTGGGCGCGGTTACGCCGGCGAAACTGATCGGGCCGGACCTTGAAGCTCAGATGGTCGACGTTACCAGTCTCAACGATGGGATGCTTAATTATTTTGACGAACAGCGGACGCTGCGCAGCTCGGCTATTGATAAGTTTGTCCAATTGCGGTCGATCGGCGGTGAGGACACGGGTGATTTGTCGCAGATGCCCGGGGTCTGGCTGGTCGATGGGCAGCGGTTTGCTGGCAACTGGGTCGGCCCGACATCCGACGGCTTGGGGCTGCGTTGGCGACACCCGTTGATCGGCGTGGTCGTTGTCCCTCTGGAAGATATTTCGCGTGTGAACTGGGTTGCGGGTGGTAGCAAGAGCGGCTTAAGCGGTATGCCGAGTTTGGATGTGGTGACGTTAATCAATGGCGATACGTTGTCGGGATTTGTTTCGTCGTTAACCGATCAAGGGGTTGAGCTGGTGCCTGACATCGGGGGTGCCGGGGGTGCCGGGGGTGCTGGGAGAGCCGGGGGAGCCGGGGGGGTGGTGACGATTCCGTTTGGTCGGATTGCGTCGATGGTGTTATAGAATCCTGACAGGCAGGTGGTTGAGCCTTACCATCGGCTGACGCTGACGGATGGGACGCGGGTGTGGGCGGATCGGTTGCAGATTAGTGGTGGTTTTGTTTCGTGTCGTGTGATCCCGCCGGGTGGAGTTGTGGTAGATATTCAAGCGCCGGTTGCCGAGTTGGCGCGGATCGATTTTTGGGCAGGGGGGTTACGGCTGATCGACCTGACGGAGTTGCCGATGCGCACGGTTGATGAGGCGGGTGTGTTTGGGCTGCCTATCCCAGTGCGTGTTTCAGGGCGTTCGATCCGGATGCACGCGCCGGGTTCGGTGGTGTTTAAGTTGCCTCAGGGGGCGGAGCGTTTCGCTGCGGTGGCTGAGTTAGACACCGACAACGCGCCGGTGCATATTGCGGACTGGTCAGATTTTCAGGTGGTGGTGTCGGCTGAGAATACGCCGACGGAGCGTTTTGATGTCACGGGTAGCGCGCCTCTTATTCGGATTAATCTACCTGTTGCCGGCTCGGGTTTGACGATCCGGCTGGACCCCGGGGTGAACGGGCCTATCCTTGATCGGTTGCTGCTGCGTGACGCGGTGATCCTCGTCCGCACGCCCGGGTCTGGACCCAGCGATGATCCCGACCGATGATGGGGGGTAGGTGGGTTTGTGGCATAAACCGCCAGCGGACAGTTCAGGGCTTGTTTTATAGGCCCTGTTCGACACCCGTATCGGGGTCTTGGTATCTTGAGGTGTTCGTCCCTGGGCTGCAAAGCCCGAATGATTGATCTAATCTGTTATGAAGCCACCGTCACAAAACAATTCGACGACAAACGTTCCCGCTGCGAGCCTGGGGGAGTGTGATGACCAGGGGCGAGCGCTATTTCTGAATCGCGAGTTGTCGTGGCTGGAATTTAATCGTCGGGTGTTGCACGAGGCGTTGGATGATCGCACGCCGTTGTTGGAACGTGTCGCGTTCCTGGCGATCTTCAATTCGAATCTGGATGAATACTTTCAGAAGCGCGTCGGCGGGCTTAAGCGCCAGGTCGAGGCCCGGGTAAGTAAGCGCAGCCCTGATGGACTTACCGCCAGCGAACAGATCGCGGTGATCCGTGAGGCGGTGATCCCGATGCTTCGGTTGCAGGCCGACTGTTTTGAGAAGGTGGTTAAGCCCGGGCTTGTTGAGAAGGGGATCCACTTGTTGAAGTGGGACCAGCTTGATGATGAGCAGCGCGGCAGGGCGTCGGAGTATTTCCGCAGGAACCTGTTCCCCGTGCTGACGCCTTTGGCGGTTGATCCCGGGCACCCGTTCCCCTTTATCAGCAACCTCAGCACGTCGATGGGTGTGTTGCTGAGCGATCCACGGAAAGATGACAGCCAATCCAAAGACCAGGCTACGGACAACGGTGAAGAAGTCGATGAGGTCAATCGGCATTGCTTTGCCCGCATCAAAGTCCCTACCGTCCTGCCCGGCTGGGTTCAGTTGGACGGGGAAAACGCCAAGGAAGATGGGCAGGGCCATCTGTTTGTCAACCTCGAACAGATCATCCGCCACAATCTTGACGAGTTGTTCCAGGGGATGAATATCATCGACGCTCAGCCGTTCCGTGTCACGCGTAATGCCGACGTCGAGCGTGATGAGGAAGACGCGGAAGATTTGCTTGAACTGATCGAGCAGGAGTTGCGTGACAGGCGTTTCGCCCAGGCGGTGCGTCTTGAGGTCAGCGATGATCCGACACGTCCGATGAATCGTTTGTTGGCGGATCAATTGGACCTGCGTGATCATGAAATCTATCAGATGCCCGGGGAGCTGGAATTCACGGATCTGTGGGCGATCCACGGCCTGAATAAGCCGGAGCTGAAGTGTGAGCCTTGGAAACCTGTCGTCCCCCAACGGCTCGCTGATACCGAGGCGGATATCTTCGGCATCATCCGTGCTGGGGACGTGCTGGTGCATCATCCTTACGAGTCATTCGGCGCAAGCGTTGAAAGATTTATCCATGCTGCGGCGACTGATCCAAAAGTCATCGCGATCAAGCTAACGCTTTATAGAACCAGCGGCGATTCGCCTTTCATCCCCGACATTATCCGTGCTGCGGAGTCCGGCAAGCAGGTGGTCTGCCTGGTCGAACTCAAGGCGAGATTCGATGAAGAGCGCAATGTTCAACTCGCGCATCGGCTTGAGAAGGCGGGCGTTCATGTGGTGTACGGCGTGGTTGGGTTGAAGACCCATACCAAGACCAGTCTGGTCGTCCGTCACGAGTCCGACGGGATGCGATGTTACGCGCACATCGGTACGGGGAACTACCACTCCAAGACCGCGTCGCTGTATACCGATCTGAGTTTATTCACTGCGGATCCTGAGACCACGTCCGACCTGGTTGAGTTGTTCCACTACCTCACCGGGATGAGTCAGGAGCGCAACTTCAAGAAGCTGTTGATCGCGCCGACGAATCTTCGATCTCGGCTGATCGGGATGATCGAGCGAGAGATCGAGCACTGCAAGGGTTGGCATGGACGCGGTGGTAATGCAGACGACCCCAACCGTCCGACGATTATTGCGAAGATGAATAGCTTGGAAGATCAAGCCATCATCCGCAAGCTCTATGAAGCAAGCCAGGCTGGGGTGCGGATCAAGTTGATCATTCGTGGGTTCTGCACGCTGCGTCCAGGTGTTCCCGGGCTTAGCGACAACATCACCGTGCAGAGCGTGATCGGTCGATTCCTGGAACACTCGCGGATATTCTTTTTTCACAATGATGATGCCGGCGAAGGTTCGGCTGAGTACTACATCGGTAGTGCGGATTGGATGTATCGCAACCTGGACAATCGCGTTGAGTGTGTTACCCCGATCACGGACGTGGTTTTGCAGGCGAGGCTAAAGCAGATCCTGGATATCCTGCTTGCCGACCGGCGCCAGGCCTGGGACATGCAGGGGGATGGCATCTATGTTCAGCGACAGCCGGATGCTGACGATCCTGACTCCGCGATCGGCACGCACCAGCGGTTGATGGACCTGGCCCGGAAAGAGGCCGCGCCTCAGGCGGTGTAGCGGCGATAGCGCACGACGCGTACATCCGATAATAATGCTGACTCGACCGCGACATCGCATATGTAGTGGTAAAGTTGTCTGCTACACACAACTAAACAGCCCATTTTAACACGCACGTTTCCAGCCCGATAACTCTTGCTATCGGGGGCGTTGCTGGTTACATTGTTAGAGCATATTCACGAGGTGGGATGTGGCCCGTGTGGGCGGGTCATACTAAATCGATTCATAAACATCATTCCGCCTCATCCGAAATTTTAGAGGGAAAGGGTACCGATCATGATTAAAGAGTTTTTGTTTGGAAGCACGGTCGCGTTGTGCGTGGCTGGGCAGGCTTCGGCGTTGACGTTGACGCTGTTGGAAGACGATCGACTCATCGAGGCGGAGGCGTTTGCCGGGGAGGACAGCGACTTCGATAGCGACGCCCCTGATTTCCCATTCGCGCAGTTCGCCAGTGAGGTGTCGGCCTCTGCTATGGAGTTTGGCGATATCTTCGAGATCACCAATGGCGGGGGTGGGCGGCCGGACTTTGGTGCGACATCCTTCGGTACTGCTAGCCAGAAGTCACAGGTCACCGCCACCACGATTGAGGTCAGCGGGTCCGCCTTTGCCGAAGGCAGTCACGGCGAGGTTCCGTTCTCGACCGAGGTAGACAGCGCAGGCGGTGGCGGTGGTATCTTCGGCCTTGGGTCTTTCGAGGCTTCTGCCTCAAGTGTTCTTGACATCCTGTTCTCGATTGACGAGGCCGCCGAGTTTGACGTGCAGGCATTTATCTCCGCCGGCACGGAAATCGCTATCGGCGAGGACGGCAACGATGTGAAAAACTTCGCTTACATGTCTCTGCATAACGAAGACTCCGGTGAATCGGTATTCAAATACGAGGTGTCCGACGACTCCATCGACATCGACGAGTCCGGTGTGATCGGCCCGGGCACCTACCGGTTCTCCGCCGGTGCGCTTGCCGCTGTCTTTGGCGGCTTCTTTGATGAGTTTGACTCGGCGGGTGGCGCGGTTATACAGCTACCTCCAACCAACGGCTACCAAACCTTATCCAGGTTCGGCGGGATCGGCCTGAAACTGATTGCGGCCGATCAGCCTATCCCCGAGCCTGTGACCACCTCGCTGATCGCGATGGGTCTGGGTGCGTTGGTGCTTCGGACCTCGCGGCGTCGCAGGGCGTGACACTGGCTGATGATTGAATTAATCTCAAAGCCCGTGGGTTCATCCCCACGGGCTTTTTCTATTGTCACCACGGCGTCTATGCCTCGCCCGAGACGGGTTGCCCTGGATGGCAGCCAGGTACAAGATATGACGCTTGGGGCACATTAGAGAGTGCCTATATCCACATATCCGCTTAAGCCCCGATAATACTTGCC
>JAJRRS010000033.1 GCA_024279275.1 Planctomycetota bacterium
CGTCGCCGAAGGCCTCAACAGCAAGATCATGACCATCAAACGCCTCGCCGCCGGCTTCCGCAACCGCGAACACTTCAAGACCGCCATCTACTTCCACTGCGGCGGTTTGGACCTATGCCCACGATAATCCCGGAAGGACCTCAAACGTAAACGGCCCGGGAAAATCAATCTCACCCAGCCCAGCCACCACACCGACCCAATCCACCCCGGGGTTACTGATGTTAAACGGCAAAACATGGTCGTCACGATCCTCACCCGAACGGGTCTCCTGGATATGAATCGCCTTGAGCCTTTCCCCCAAAGCAACAATCCCCGCTCACTGATCCGGATCATTCATATGCGCGTGCCCGGTGTCCCAGCAGGCACCCATCAACGGATGATCCAATGCATCAGTCAACGCGCACTGCTCTTGCAGTATCTCAGTAAAATAGCGATCACCCCCCTCGTCTGCGCGGGTGTTCCAGCGAGTTTGAAAATTCCCCGGAACACTGTGGGGGGTAATCTGCACGAGAGATTGCTTGCAAGGTTTAGAAAAGCACTTGGAACTGGGTGCGGACCGCCAGCTCGTCCTCGGTGCCGGTGATCAGGCCAAGTCCGTTGCTGGTGATGCTGGCGCCGAACGGGTTGGCCGTCGGCACGTCTTCGTTCAGCCAGATCACATCCATCGTGAACTTGGTGCGGTGGCCGTTGATGTAGTAGTTGAAGCCCGCAACACAAGCGTCGAATTCGTTTTCTCCGGCGACATCGCCATCGATGTAAACCCACTGGCCGAAGAGTTCCAGCTTGTCGGGCACGATGTGGACGCCGCCCTGGACGATGAAGCCGTCCATGTCACGGTCGTCACTGCCCGAGGAGTCCGGGTCGATCGTCGCGCCGATGTAGGCTGCGAAAAAATTCAGTGGCCCGTTCTCCCACTGCAGGTCGAGGGTATATGCATGGTAGTTGTCGGTCCCACCGTTACGGCCGTCACCGAGTTCAAAGTGGTAAGCGGCACCGAGATTAAGTGCCTGGTCCTCGCCGCTCCAACCGGTGAAGTCGTTGAGCTGACTTCGTTCGCCTTGAAGCAGGAAGTCGGCACGGGCGGTCATCGCCAGTTCTGATTCGTCGTCGTCGAACTCGCTGTGCTCGGAGTTTGTACCGTCACTGATCATGAGGTTGATCAGCAGCGGCCCGTCGCCGTAGCGTAGGCGTACGCCCTCCGCGCGGTTGAGAGTGAAGAATTCGTTGGCGAGCGACCGTTCAACGGTGAGTTGTTTCGATGAGCTGACCAGTTCCTCGCGGAGGAACGGCAGCTTCATCAGGCCGGCCGCGATTTGGATACGGTCGTTGATTTGGTGACTGACCTCGTACTCTTCCAGGAATGTGCTGCCATCGGTCCGATCGTGAGCCAATTGGACTTTGTACTTGATCTTCGGGCTGGAGACGTGGCCTTTGAGCTTGACCTTAAGGCGTCGGGTCTGGAACCCACCCTCGTCCTCGTCGCCGGTGTTGGCGTCCTGTTGGTTCCAGATGTAGCGGAAATCGATCTGCCCGCTGACGATCAGTGCAAACGCGCCGTCGGCACTGTGGATAAAAAAGTGTTTGCCGTCGTGGCCGGCTAGCAAGCCATCGTTCAGCAGCGAAGCGCGTGTGTCAGCATCCGATAGCACTTCCAGAATCAAACCCTTGACCTCTTCGGCTCGGCGTTCGTTCAGCCAGTTGTCGCCCTGATCCGCCTTGACCTGCGATAACTCCGAACGCAGGGTGTCGATCTGCGTCTGCATGTCGGTGATCTGATCGCCTTGTGCCGGGTTAAGGAGACCCAGGCCGACAATAGTAAACACTGCGGTATTCCAGCTTTTTCGTAGCATGATGGATAGGCTCCGTTGTACAGGAATTAGGAGTTTTCGTTCGTTGACCATGGGATTGTCTCACAAATCGTGGGTTGTTTTCAGGAGGCGGGCCGGTTTTAACCGATTACTAACACAATCGCATCTTGGTCGTGTTATATTGCGTCGGGTTGATCTCCATTGTTTCTGAACCAATACTCAAAACTCTATGTTTACCGTTAGACAAGTTACAAAAACCGTTTTATTGTACGACAATCCCTGTGAACGTTAACCCCCGTGAACGCTATGAACCGACCACCCTCTGCCAATCAACCTTCGCTCCTGGTTGTTGAAGACGAACAGGATCTTCTGGAAGTGTTGCGTTTCAGCCTGGATCGGGAAGGTTTTTCGGTCAGGACTGCAGAGAACGGCGAAGACGCTATCCGTCTGGTTCGCGAACAGCGACCGGACCTGATTGTGCTGGACCTGATGCTGCCGACGATCGACGGGCTGGCGGTCTGTCGGGCGATTCGGTCTACAGAGAAGACCCGCGACATACCGATTGTGATGCTGACGGCTCGTGGCGAGGAAGCCGATATCGTCCGTGGCCTTGAAGCCGGTGCCGATGATTATGTGACCAAGCCGTTTAGCCCGAAGATACTGATCGCTCGGATCTACGCGGTGCTTCGCCGTTCGGCACCGGTGGGGGAAGGCGTTGTGGAGGCGGGCGGTGTGCGTCTGGACCCCGAGCGTCACGAGGTCACGGCGGACGGCAAGCAGGTGGACCTGACCGCAACGGAGTTCAATCTGCTGCGTCTGCTGGTCTTGAAGCCGGGGCGGGTCTACACACGCCAGCAGATCATCGATTTGATGCACGAGGGTTTCGTGGCTGTGACTGATCGGTCGGTGGACGTGCAGGTGGTTTCACTCCGCCGCAAGCTGGGTGCCGCAGGGGAGCGGGTCCAGACTGTCAGGGGTGTGGGTTACCGTTTTGGTGAATAGAAATTGTGTCTGATCCTGAGCATCCCTTGGAGCCTGCGGGGCAAGACGTGGGCGGTTACGATCTATCACCATGCGACCCACCGAGTTATACAGCGTGCTTGCCCATCAGGATGCTTCGGCTGGGATCGTGGCGGTGCTGATCGGTGCGGCGATATTTGCGGCGGTGATGCTGATTATTCTCGTGTTGATCAGCCGATCGATCCGTGAGCTACGCCGGGGCGCGGAGCGTTTTGCCGGGGGCGACCTGAGCCAGCGGATCGCGGTGAAGGGGCCGTTACAGTTGGCGGACCTGGCCGAATCATTAAATATCATGGCGGGGCAGTTGGCCGACCGGCTCTCGACGGTGATCCGGCAACGCAACGAGTTGGGTGTGATACACGGGTCGATGGCAGAGGGTGTGTTGGCGATCGACCACGAGCAGAATATCCTGAGCCTGAACCGTGCCGCATCGGTGATGCTTTCTCTGGACGCGACCGATGCGATTGGCCGCAGCGTGTACGAGGCCGTGCGCAATGCGGAGTTTCACCAGGTCATCCAGCAAACACTCGATCAGGGCACAGCCGTCGCCGGGGAGATGGCGCTCAATGCGCAGGAAAATTCTGAGTCGAATGCCTCTAGCGATCGAACGATCCAACTACAAAGCGCATTGCTGCGTGACGATGACGGCCAACGGATCGGGCTTGTATTGGTGCTGCACGATGTAACCCAGTTGCGTCGCCTGGAGTCGGTACGGCAGGACTTCGTAGGTAATGTATCGCACGAGGTAAAGACCCCGGTTAGCGCGATCAAGGCTGCGGTGGAAACACTCATAGACCTGCCGGGTAGTGACGACCCGGACACGCAACGGTTTCTTCAGATCATTTCACGCCAGTCGGATCGGTTGGCCGCGATTGTGGACGACCTGTTGAGCCTGACACGGATTGAGCAGGCCGGTGACGGGGGCTTAAAAGATATGGAGTCGGCGGCACTCTGGACGGTGATTGCCGCCGCGAACGAGACCTGCCAGGCCGGCGCGAATGCCAAGCAGATTCATATCCAGACCGAGTGCGACCGGGATGTCCGCGCACAGATTAGTGCGCAGCTTCTTACACAGGCGGTTGTAAACCTGATTGATAATGCGTTGAAGTACAGCGATCCGGGCACGTCTGTTCTGATGCATTGCGAAGTGTTGGACGGCGAGGCGGTGGTCAGCGTCACGGATCAAGGCCGGGGGATTGAGCCTAAGCACCTGCCGCGTTTGTTCGAGCGTTTCTACCGCACGGACAAGGCTCGCAGCCGTGAGTTGGGAGGTACGGGTCTGGGGTTGTCGATTGTCAAGCACGTCGCCGAGGCGCACGGTGGTCGTGTGAGTGTGGACAGCACGCCGGGGGTTGGCAGCACATTCCGCATCCATCTGCCCGCCGGTTCATCATCATAAGATCTTTATGCCGCTGTTGATGTGACCGCTAACACATTTCTAACACAACGCTCACAATCTGCTCATCGAAGGTCCATAGGATTCTGTGTAAACGGGTCGTTGATTGTTGCAACGACAGGCCCGGCACACCTAAGGAGTCCTGACCATGTTGAGCTTCAAACCATACATCATCGCCACCGCTCTTACTGTTAGCGTACTGAGCCTCATCGGCGTATCCAACGTTGCTCACGCCGGGAGCCTCAAGGGTGCCGTCAAGATTGATGGGTCCAGCACCGTGTACCCGATCACCGAGGCTGTTGCCGAAGAGTTTGGTGCCGAGTACGGCAGGGTCCGCGTCACCGTAGGCATTTCCGGGACCGGCGGTGGGTTCAAGCGGTTCTCTGTCGGCGAAACAGATATCTCCGACGCCTCTCGCCCGATCAAGAAAAAAGAACTCGATAAAGCGATCGAGAACGGCGTCGAGTTCATCGAGATCCCTGTTGCCTACGACGGTCTTTCAATCGTCGTGAACAAGGACAACGACTTCGTCGATGCTCTGACTATCGATGAACTCAAGGCGATCTTCCTGGACGGCAGCAAGGTCAAGACATGGCAGGATGTCCGCCCCGAATGGCCGGCGATCGCGGTCAAGATATACGCCCCCGGCACGGACTCGGGCACGTTCGATTACTTCAAGGATGTCATTGTCGGCAAGACCGGGTCGATCCGGGCAGACATGAGCATTTCTGAAGACGATAACGTCCTGGTCCGCGGTGTGGCTGGCGATAAAGGCGCGATCGGGTTCTTCGGGTGTGCGTACTATTTTGCGAATGCAGACAAACTCCGTGCCGTATCGATCGACGGCGGCAGCGGCGCAGTCTTGCCCACCAAGAGTACCATCGAATCCGGTGAATACGCGCCGTTTAGCCGACCGCTTTTTATCTACGTCAACGCCAAGGCCGCCGCCCGCCCCGAGGTCAACGCCTTCGTTGAGTTTTATCTGGAAAACGGCCCGGCACTCGCTGATGAAGTCGGATACGTCCGCCTGCCCAGTGACATCATCGCACTGACCAAGAAAAACTTCCGCGATGGCAAGACCGGGACTCAGTTCCTGGATGAGAACGGCGAAAAGATACACGGCCCACTGACCGAGGTTTATCGCTGACCCGGATCAATCACTCATGGATTGACATGCGTGACGCAGCTTACCGGCTGCGTCACGCTCTCTAGCTCTAAACGTCTCGACCCGACATGATGACCGCCACCGCAAAACCCGCCGCTTTGATGCCTAAGGGCAGGCCCCGATCTAAGGCTGTGCGTCGGGTCCGAGAGGCGATCATCATGTCCGGCCTAATCGGCTGCGGTTTGTTTTCGATCGCCACGACTTTGACGATTATCGTTGTCCTGGGGATCGAGACCCTTCAATTCTTCAGGCTCGATGAAGTGTCTGTCTGGGGATTTATTTCGGGCACAAGATGGAGCCCGTTTCTTGGTGCCCAGAAGCACTTCGGGGTTTGGCCATTGATCAGCGGGACGATGCTGGTCGCCGCGGTGGCGATGTCGGTCGCGTTGCCGCTTGGGTTAGTCACGGCGATCTGGCTCAGCGAATACGCCAGGCCCGGCGTTCGCGCGGTGGTCAAGCCGGTGCTTGAGGTTCTCGCGGGCATCCCGACGGTGGTGTTTGGTTTTTTCGCGCTGACGGTGATCACCCCCGGCCTGCGTTGGCTTCACGAGGGATTTAATATTTATAACGCTGCGAGCGCCGGGCTGGCGGTCGGGATTATGTGTCTGCCGATCGTGACAAGCCTTTCCGAGGATGCGCTCCGAGCGGTGCCACGGAGTCTGCGCGAAGGCGCCTATGGCTTGGGGGCGACACGGTTCGAGGTAGCGGTCAAGGTGGTCACGCCGGCGGCGTTGTCGGGGATCGTCGCGGCGTTTCTCCTGGCGATCGCCCGCGCGGTCGGCGAGACGATGATCGTGTCGTTAGCAGCGGGAAACTCCCCGAGCATCACGCCGGACCCTCGCAACGAAGTTCAGACCATGACCGGGTACATGGTGCAGGTCTTCCTGGGTGACGCCAGCAACTTCGGGCCGGAGTATTACTCCAGCTACGCGGTTGCCGGGATGCTGTTCCTCATGACGTTGGGGTTGACGTTGATCGGGCATCGTATCCGTGTGCGATACAGGCAGGTGTACGAATGAATAACACAGCCACCCCATCTGCCACCGCCCGCACCGGTCGCTTCTTCAAGGATCGGCTATTCGTGGTGCTATGCCTGCTGTCGGCGGGTGTTTGCATCGCGGTGTTGGGCGTGCTGTTGGCGTCGATCATTACTCAGGGGGTCGAATACCTGGGCGGCCCGCTATTGAAAAACCCGCCATCGCGCAAGCCTGAAAAAGCAGGCATCTACCCGGCGATGATCGGCACGATCTGGATCTGCAGCGTCTGCGCGTTGACCGCCATCCCGCTTGGGGTCGGGACAGCGATCCTGCTGGAGGAGTTCAAGCCGGGCAATAAAATACTGGTTCGGCTGCACGGCTTTGTGCAACTGAATATCACCAATCTGGCGGGTGTGCCTTCGGTGGTGTATGGGATCCTTGGCATGACCGTATTTGTCGAGATGTTCAAGATGCTGGGCAGCGCCAGCGACCCGATTTGGACACTGGGGACGACAGACAATTGGTACTACATTCAACTGCCGTTTGGCCGGGGCATCCTCGCCGGGGGGCTGACCCTGATGCTGGTCGTGTTGCCGATTATTATCGTCTCCTCACAGGAGGCGTTGCGGGCGGTGCCCAACTCGCTGCGTCAGGGATCATTGGCGCTGGGATCGACTCGCTGGCAGATGGTTTGGAACACGACCCTGCCCGCCGCGATCCCGGGGATTATGACCGGGACGATCCTGGCGATGAGTCGGGCGATCGGTGAAGCCGCGCCGATCCTGATTATCGCGGGCATCGTCTACATCACGTTCACCCCCGAACACCTGATGGACGACTTCACCGCGATGCCGCTACAGATATACGACTGGGCAGGTCGACCCCAGGAGTCGTTCCATCACCTCGCCGCCAGCGGGATCCTGGTTCTGATGGCGATCCTGCTCACCTTTAACACCGTCGCGGTCATCATCCGCCAAAAGTTTCAGGGATAACACACTCAAGGGTTTGCCCATGATGTCTATAATAAAACAGCCCCCGGAAGTCACGACGATGAATTCAACCATCAGACCGTCGCTTGCTCCGAACCAGCCCGGCCAGTCCAGGCGGGATGCCAGCCCAGCGGATATTCACGACGACGCACAGCCAGCCATCGAGGTCGCCGGATTCGATGCGTGGTATGGAGATTTTCAAGCCCTCAAAAACCTGAACATGGTTATCCCCGAGAAACGCATCACCGCTTTCATTGGCCCAAGCGGCTGCGGCAAGAGCACATTTCTTCGCTGGATCAACCGGATGAATGACCTGGTCCCCAGCGCCCGCGCCACTGGCACACTCAAACTCCACGGCCAGGATCTACTGGATAAATCAACCGACGTCGTTGATCTTCGTCGCCACGTCGGGATGGTATTCCAGAAGCCCAACCCCTTTCCTAAGAGCATTTATGACAACGTCGCCTTCGGGCCTCGCCTGCATTTTAAGATGTCCCGTGGGGAGTTAAATCAGGTTGTGGAACAATCGCTGCGCAGCGCCGCGTTGTGGGACGAGGTCAAGGATAGGCTTAAGTCCCCGGCGTTGAGCCTGTCCGGCGGGCAGCAGCAGCGGCTCTGCATCGCACGCGCCATTGCCGTGGGGCCGAGCGTCCTGCTGATGGATGAACCCTGCTCCGCGCTGGACCCACGATCCACCGCCGCGATCGAAGACCTGATGACTCAGCTTCGCAACGACTACACCATCGCCATCGTCACGCACAACATGCAGCAGGCCTCCCGGGTGTCGGACTACTCCGCCTTCATGTATCAGGGCGCACTGATCGAGTTCGGCCCGACCGAACAGGTCTTCACCAAACCCAAAAACGAACAAACACAAAACTACATCACCGGTCGGTTCGGGTAGCCCGACCGTCGGCGTGGAGACAATACCATGTCCGTCCTGTTGAACAAGCAGATAGAAAAAATCAAGCGGATGCTCCTGGCTGAGGGGGCGCTGGTGGAGCAAGCACTTCAGCGAGCGACCAACTCGGTCGAGCATCGAGACACCGATCTGGCCAAGCAAGTCGTCGAGCAGGATATGCAGATCGACTTGATGGAGATCGATGTCGAGGAGGAATGCCTGGCTACGCTTGCGCTGCATCAGCCGGTGGCGCATGACCTGCGGTTCATCGTCTCGGTCTTGAAGATCAACAGCGAGTTGGAACGGATCGGAGACCTGGCATCAAACGTGGCGTCGCAGAGCCTGGCGCTTGCCGGGTTGCCACCGATCGACATCGGCCCATTTGGGTTGACCGAGATGGCGCATCAGGCGCAACGGATGGTCAAACAATCTCTTGATGCACTGGTCCAGGTCGATGTGTCGCTTGCCGAGGGTGTGCGCGCGATGGACGACATGGTCGATGACAAGCACCGTGAGGTCTACGTCATTGTGGAGCACTGCGTCCGTGAAAACATCGATCAGATGCCGCAACTGATCCGGATTCAGAATACGGCCCGCCAGATTGAGCGGATCGCCGATCACGCCGTCAACATCGCCAAGGACGTGATCTACCTGGCCAGGGGCGAGATCGTCCGCCACCGCCGCGCCCGCGCTCAGGCCGCAATGCGGTGACGCCGGCTTGAATTTCCAATGCATCGTGTGGGAGTACTTGGGGCGCTGGCCTCGTGTGTGTTTCCGATCGCGCGAACCGCTACTTTTGATCTTGAAAAGTTTGGCAGCGCAAGGCGTGATTGAGGGGGATTTCCGTTGAGTACGATTGGGTTTTGGGGTTGTCATTTCCACGGGCACGTTATTACCAGACGTGAAATACTGCCATATCAACCAATGATTCAGGTTAACCCGCTGTGAATACAGGTCGATATCGGATGTGTCCCGGCAGTTTGTTTGTGGGACGATTGGGAATATTGGGGATGGTCCAGGGATCATCTGTCAATTGATGAATGTGTGTCCGTACCGAGCTGTAGCTGCGCTTGCGGGGCTTCATCCGTGCGAATACTCGTGTTGGCACACAGATGTCTTGCTTGTTTACGCAACGTGTGTCTTTGATCTTATCTGGGAAATGAGGAGCAGGTTATGTTCAGTCGGTTTAAGTCGCTGGGTCTGGCACCCAAAATTATCACCACGACCCTCGTTATCCTGATCGGGGTTGTGGCGGTGAATTACGTCATATTCGTCAGCAAATACAAAGCCTCCACGATCCATGGCTTGGTCCTCGAGGCGGCGGCTTTTACAGCCGTTGCGGATGAGGCAAAAAACCACGTCGGCGACCTGAACAATGACGGGACGTTCGACACTGAAAATCTCCTGGCTCAACTCAAGACAGACCTCGCGGAGGGCAAACCCTACAGCGAATCCAAGATATTCGGGACCATCCCTGTTGTCGCCGGCTGGGTCGTCGCTCAGGAAGCCGCCAAACGCGAAAACATCGACTTCAGCGTCACGGCCTACGAGGCAAGAAATAGAGAAAACGAGCCGGACCCCAATTCGTTTTCGGGTAAGCTGCTCACCGACCTGACTGCGCAGGTTAATGCGGGCGGCGAAGAGATGATCCATCGGATCGACGAATCAACCAATTCACTGCACTACATGCGCGCCATCCGTCTAACCCAGGACTGCATGCTCTGCCACGGCGACCCGGCCACCAGCCCCACCGGCGACGGCAAGGATATCATCGGATTCACCATGGAAAACTGGAAGCCCGGCTATATGCACGGCTCTTACCATGTTGTCCTCCCGCTTGCTCCCATGGACCAGCAGGTCGCGGGCTTCATCACCGGCGGCATGAAGTGGACCGTGCCATTGGTCATCGGCTCGGCCATCCTGCTCATCTTCCTGATGCGAGCTTTGTTCGGCAAACCCGTTAGGGAAATGATCGCACGCATCCGCGAAATCCAACAGAATAACGACCTGACCAAGCGCGTCGTCGTACGTTCCAAAGATGAGGTCGGCCAACTCGGCGATTGCTTCAACGGCTTCGTCGAAACACTACAGGACGTGATCGGCAGCTTCACCGGTTCGACTCACGAGGTCGCGGGCGCGGCCACGGAGATCGCGGCCAGCAGCGAAGAAATCGCCAGCGGCATGCAGGAACAGTCCTCTCAGATCACCCAGATAAGCTCCGCCGTCGAAGAGATGTCCGCCAGCATTATCGAGGTGGCCCGCAAGTCTGGCGAAGCTGCGAACGATGCCAACGAGTCCGGCAAGGTTGCCGAAGAGGGCGGTGCGGTTGTCCGTGAGACGATCGTAGGCATGAACTCCATCGCCGACGCCGTCACCGCCGGGGCAGCCAGCGTGGCTGAACTGGGCAAGCGCGGCGAGCAGATCGGCCAGATCATCGAAGTCATCAACGACATCGCCGACCAGACCAACCTGTTGGCTCTTAATGCAGCGATCGAAGCGGCCCGCGCCGGTGAGCACGGACGAGGCTTCGCGGTCGTCGCCGACGAGGTCCGCAAGCTCGCCGACCGCACGACCAAGGCGACCGAAGAGATCGCTCAGTCGATCCAGGCGATCCAATCTGAGACAGGCGAGGCCGTCGAAAAAATGAACGCCGGCACAGAGCAGGTCGCGGTTGGCGTCGAGAAAGCCACCGAGGCCGGCAAGAGCCTGGAGCAGATCGTCGCCGGGGCGCAGAGTGTAGCCAGCAACGTCCAATCCATCGCCGCCGCCGCCGAGCAGCAGTCTGCCGCCGCGGAAGAGGTCAGCCGGAACATCGAATCGATCACCGCAGTCACCGCTCAGAGTACTGAGGGTGCTCAACAGGCCGCACAGGCCGCGACCCAACTCTCCGGCAAGGCCGAAGAGCTGCTGGCTCTGGTAGGTAAGTTCAAGATCGAGTAGACGCTACAAATAGCCCCCAGTGATACACACAACCGCTACCCGCCGAAGGTCCACCCTTCGGCGGGTAGCGGTCTATATATAGATACCGCCTTCAGTCAAAGCCCCTTCACCTAGGATCTGAAGCCAGCAAACGCGCCGCTATAACCACAAAGCATCAGGCCGCCGCAGCGGACCGGTTGCAATCGCCAGGTACACAGAAATGTGCTTAAGAGCCTTTTAACCAAGGCTTTAGAAATGGGCCATACAGGACTTGAACCTGTGACCTCCTCGATGTCAACGAGGCGCGCTAGCCAACTGCGCCAATGGCCCGTAACGCGGGCATTATAGCGACGCGGCGGGGGGCCGCCAGTAGGGCGGGTCTACGCAATCTCAAAAAACCCGCATCACAGCCCCTCACGGAGACACCCAGCAAAACCGATGCGAAATCACTAGCATGGGCAGATCGGCACACGGCGGCCATCAAACCTTTTTCTACAACCCATACCAGGCTCAGACGCGCAAGGACCCCACCTGATGCAGATCCCTCTAAAATACGGCTGCAACCCCAACCAGACACACGCCCAACTCACCAGCGCCTTATCCGACGGCCCACTCACCGTCGTCAACGGCGCACCGAGTTACATCAACATCCTCGATGCCCTGCGCGGTTGGCAACTCGTCCGCGAGCTTGCGCGCTCGACGGGCCAACCTGCCGCCGCATCCTTCAAACACGTCAGTCCCGCCGGCGCTGCGGTTGCTGGGCCGTTGACCGATGACTTCCGCAAAGCACACTTCTACAGCGATGATGATTTATCCCCACTCGCCACCGCCTACGCCAAGGCACGCAGCTCCGACCGGGTCGCGTCCTTCGGCGACTTCATCAGCGTCTCGGGCACCGTCGATGAATCACTCGCCCGCATCATCAAGCCTGAAGTCTCCGACGGGATCATCGCACCCGGTTACGACCCCAAAGCTCTTGACATCATCAAGGCCAAGAAGGGCGGCAAGTACGTCGTGCTCCAGATCGACCCTGCCTACGACCCGCCGAATGTTGAGTCGCGCGTCGAGTTCGGGCTGACACTGGAACAGTCCTACAACGACAGCGTCATCGACGCCGAGCTTTTTAATAACATCGTCACAAAGAATAAAAATATTCCGGGGGACGTGATCCAGTCGCTGATCGTAGCGACGGTGACACTTAAACACACGCAGAGCAACTCGATCACGGTCGGCTACCAAGGCCAGGCCGTCGGCATCGGGGCGGGCCAACAGTCACGGATCGCATGCACCCGCCTGGCCTGCGACAAGGCAGATCGCTGGTTCCTGAAGATGCACCCCAAGGCTCTGGCGATTCGGTTCGTCGATGGCCTACCCAAGAGCGAAAAAGTCAACGCTCTGGACCAGTTCGTGCGTTACCACGAGCTGGATGATGGAGAACGTGGCGTGCTATCCAAGACCCTCGCCACCACGCCCGACCCGATCACCGATCAGCAACGCGCCGATTGGAACGCACAATTTAAGGGGGTTGTCCTCAGCTCCGACGCATTCGTGCCGTTCCGTGACAACCTCGACCGTGCCGCGCGTTCGGGTGTAACCTATCTCGCCCAGGCCGGCGGATCAGCACGGGATCAGGGTGTCATCGACGCCGCCGACGAACACAACATCGTCATGGCGTTCACCGGCCTCCGCCTGTTCCTGCACTAAAATAGTTTGATGTTCACGGTAGCGAGTGATATTTAGCCGTCGCGGCCACGCGGCGTCCGAATCGCTTTAACCAAGCACCCGAACCGTCAACGCAACGCTACAAACAAGATGGATCTGCTCTAATCAGCGGTTCTCTGAGTCCCGATCCGGGACGCTATTCAACATCTTCGCCCCGACCTCGCGCACCATCTGCCCCTGTGTTTCATGTGGCAACAGCCCCAACTCCTGCGTGATGTTGGCCATCATCCCAAGCCCGATCACCGCCCAGGCTGTCATCGCCGCATCGGGTTGTCCGCCCGCGTTTGTGTCGCCCTGATTCGTCTGGACCTGCTCGACAATAAACGTATGGAACTTCTGATACATCTGCCGCAGCGCCTCGCGGACATCCGGGTCGTTGGCCTCGTTCAACCTCGACGGCGTCCACAACTGGACCAGCCACGGCACCACGCTCAACGGCACCACAAGCAACGAGGCACGCGAGCACACCAACTTCAACGAGGTCCACCTCGCCGAGGCAACAACCGAGGGCGGGGGGATACTGACCTACGACGACCAGGGCAACCTGCTCAAGCGTGTATTGCCCGGCGGCGCGAGTTATTCCTACCACTGGGATGCGCTCAACCGCCTGCGGAAAGTGACTGAGACCGGGACCGGTGATGAAGTCGTCGGCTACCTGCACACCACCGGCAACCAGCGTGTCTCGCGTACCATCTCCGAAGTCGGCGAATCTAGCTACCCGACGATTATCGGCACGACGCACTTCTACTACGCCGGTTGGCGTTTGTGCGATGAGTATTCTGCCAACCCAGGCGAATCGCTGAAGTATCAATACGTCTGGGGCCCGCGCTACGCTGACGAATTGTTGTGTCGCGACGACCGCAGCGACAACACAACGATCGCGCAGCTCAACGATAATGTCGCGGGCGGTGCCCCCGGCGGTACATCCGGGGGGAGGCAGTACCAGCACGTTGACCGCACGTGGAACATCCGCGCGGTGACGGACGAAGCAGGCACGGTGCTGGAGCGTTACCTCTACGACCCGTTCGGTCACCCGTTCGTGTTCAACCCCGCCGGCACCGTCCCGCTGACCGGCACCACAATCGACCAGGCCTACGGCTTCACCAGCCAACGCTACGACCGCGAGACCGGGTTGTGGTACTTCAAGCACCGCTACCTCGACGACGGGTTAGGTAGATTCATTAGCCGTGACCCCGCCGGCTACGTCGATGGGATGAACCTCTACACCGCCTACTTCGTCTTGACCGGGACCGACCCGTTGGGGCTCCAGAGCCAAATAGACCGTTTTATGAAGCACGCCGTTGATGACCCTGATATAACCCCGGGAAATGTGTCTGATGGTTACAATGAGGCTTCCAAGCGCGATATAGATAATGTTAAAGATGCCGAGCTACAAAAGAAATATCGATTAGCACAAGAGAAAATGAATGCAACGGATGTTGCAAGAGATAAACAAACGAGAGCAACTCGATCTACGACTTCGAATAAGGTCAAACTATTAGGGGACGCGGTGAGTGCAATTACCTTTAGCATACATCTAGATAATGCTATTGCTGATCCTTCACTTAAGAATATAATGAATGCTGCTTGGAGTGGTGGCGGCATCGCGGTAAGTACAGCCGCAGACCTTGGCAAAGCATCAGCGAAGAAATTGATACTTCCAATAGCTTTGGTGGACGGCGTAATGAATGTCTGGCAAATTGGCGAGGATCTCATTACGGCTGGCCAAGAAGTTAATGAAATCACCGTTTCGCTAGGTGATGCTTTTCATAACAATACGAATATTAACAGCAGCATAAAAGACAGAGTGTATGGCGGTGGCAATGCCAATGGCGGAGCAAGTACTGACGAATTCAATGACTATGTTGAAGGCCTTGCCGAAAAAGGTGGACGAATTATCCGATAATGTTGAGATGATTTCAGAAGACAGGATTATTGACATGCGCTATTATCACGCTTGCAATTGGTATTCAGAGTTACGATATACATGAAGTGTTATACTTTGTTAAAATATCCAGTTTCGGAACCCGCAGCAGCTATTCTATGAGTTACAGAGACCTCAACATGTCTGATGAGTGGGAACAACCTGGCAGAATTAAACAGGTATTTCTTGTATTTGCGGCTGGTATACCACCCATAACTCAGATCGCTTGTGTTGTGATTGCAGGTGTATTTATATTACCTTCGACAAAGATCGGCAATGCCCAGGTGTTACATGGCACCCCATCACATATTTGCGGCATCAGTGGATTGTTTATGGTAAGTATATTTTGCTTGAATAGTGCGTTTCCATTACAAAATACTAGACTCAATAAGCAAATACAACTATTATCAATTGTTGTTTGCTTTATCCTACTATTTGCAGTGGCTTATAATAGATTGGGGTCTTAAGTGAGAATTGCTGCAATGAGTGGAATAAACAGACTATTGTATCTATTTGCTTGTACGTTTAGCTTGATTCTTCTACTTATTTCTAATTCATGTGTTGGTGCCGCCAAGATTAGCCCCCGCCCTAACCAGAACGCGGTTAATTATGTAGATGACGCTATATATGCAGATCCGTCTGCAACAGATTTTGATATTGCCTCCCTCGAGCCTTCAGACGCAATCATTAGCATCGATCTAAGCGGCACGTTAATCACCGACGAAGCGATAAAACTGTTAAAGCGTTTTCCCAATCTAAAGGATCTTAGATTACAGAATACATCTGTAACAGACAACGCATTAGATTCTATTGTCGAGCTTAAGCATCTTGTATTTCTTGACATTAGATCCACCCAAATGTCTGATGAAACACTCATGCGAATTAACTCATTAAACCATGTAGAAGAAATTTATGCCGGCAGTTCAAGCATGACCGACGCGGGCTTATCCTCTATTGGGCAGTCCAAGAACATTTCATTCTTGGATCTTAGTGGATCAGAAGTAACCGACAGTGGCCTTAAACACATCACCAGCCTGACCAACTTAATCAAATTAAGTGTTGGGAACACCCAGATAACGAATCAATCCGTAATACAGATTGGAAAATGCAAAAATTTAATATACCTCCGACTGCATCATACCCAGATTACGGATGAGGGCATCCAACACTTGAAAACATTACAATCTCTCAAAGTTTTAGACCTTACGAATACATTAATCACGGATAAAGGTATTAATCACATTTCGAACTTGCCGCGATTAGAGGTGTTAAATTTATCAAACACATCAATCACGGACAAAGTGATTGGACAACTATGTGATTTTCCGGCATTACATTCGCTAGCATTAAGTGGGACAAATGTAAGCGGCACGGGCGTACGTAAATTAGTCCGCAATACTTCCTTTACAAGGTTATCTTTGAATCGCCTCGAAATCAATGATAATGATATAGAGCCGCTATTAAATCTAGACGTTATAATATTGCTGGATTTAACGGGGACAAACACATCCGATCGTATGGTAAATAAATTCAAGCAGATGTGGCCCGAGGCCAAGATTATACACTAGCTCGCTGTCTCAAATGATAGAATTTATAGCGGTGGCCGTGTAAGTGGTGGTGCAGGCACCAACGAATTCGAGGATATGGTGAACCGAATGGGCACTCACGGTCTATTAAAAGAATGATGCGCGATTTATATTTGAGGCAACGTAAATATGAAAGATGAGGGAATAATACCCGATCGATTTGACCGGATTATTCTTATTGTGGCGGCCTGCGTACCTGTCGTTGAAATCGTTACTATTTCACTTGCCGACATCTTTGTTTTGCCATCGGCTACGTCAGGCACATTATACCTTCATAGCACCCCGGCGCAGGTATTGGGACTCAGCGGGTCGTTTATGATAAGCATATATTGCTTGATCAACGCTTATCCTTTACAAAACATCCAGTACAATAGGCGTATACAAATAACCTCAATGGCCATCTGTGTACTATTACTCTTCGCGGCGATCATTGTAGAAAAAAGTGTGAATTGAGAATTAAAACAATGATAGTTACGAACATGCCGCGCTGTCGCGCTGTCCCAGAGGCGGCCCAAAATGTCGGGCACCCTCGAGCCGGTCAGAAGATTGAATCATGAAATCTGAAATGAACCGAGATGAGCGAAAACCTGAGTTTCCTAGCATCGCCAAGTGCGGTGGATGGAGTTTCACCGAAGTATTTTCTATCTGTGCGCATCATAACCCGTTACGGTTGAAGATCAACCGTGCTCGAACAACGAATCAGCTTACCGCGGACGGAAGTTCAAGCCGCGCGATGGTAATGCTTCAAGACGCCGCCGAGGGCGCGTTGGCATTTGATTATGCCGAGCGGCGTATCGGTAATCGGCGGTGGCTTGCCTGTAAACGTGAGCGTGCGGTTGCCCTTGCCTTGATGCGGGCGATGGCGGTTGTAGAAGTCTATGTAGCTCTGAGCGATGAAGTCCAGATGCTTGCGGTTGAAGCAGAGGAAATGATCCAGGCATTCTCGCTTGATCGACGCCACCCAAGACTCAGCATAAGCATTGGCATTCGGTGCACACACGGGCGTCTTGATGATGCGCGTGCCTTGGCTGGCCAATATCCGGTCGAACCCGGCGGTAAACTTTGTGTCCCGGTCGTGGATCAGGTGACTAGCTTGGATGTCGTTGTCTTCCAGCCACATCGAGACGTTGCGGGCCTGTTGTTTCACCCAGGCCTCATCGGGATGATACGTCGCGGAACTGAGGAAAACCTTCCGGCTGCCCAAGCGGATAAAGAACAGGCAATAGGCGGTCCGTTTTCCCAGAGGCGTCCAAACGGTCTTGCAGAAAAAGTCGCAGGCGACCAAGGTATTCATGTGTGCTTGGATGAACAGTTGCCAAGGGGTTTCACCCACATCCTTCTTACCACTGGGATCAGGATAGATCCCGTGATCGGCCAGCACCCGGCTCACCGTGGACTTGCAGGTATGAGCATGGAGCTTCAACAACTCCCCCACGATCCGACGGTAGCCCCACCGGGCGTTCTCTTTAGCGAACCGGACGATCGCATCTCGGATATCCTGACGGAGTCGTGGTCTCCCTACTCGACCGGGTTGTTTACCTTCCCGTTGCTCTCGGACCCACCGGCGGTAGGTTTTGAGGGTTACAATGCAGATGACGTGCTCCACACGATGCCCGAGCCGTTCGCCCAGATTCAAAAGCCGGCCACGCTCCTGGGGAGTCAATATGATGCGGTTGCCAGCCAGGCGGGAACGAAGCATCTGGTTCTGCGCCTTAAGGAACCGGACCTGTGCATCGCGGCGTGATGAATAGCTTTCGATCAGGAGATATAGCAGCGGATATAACCATGCAGGCATGACAAGCAACGCTTTTTCGGATGAATGTAAATGCAGTATTCACAAGGGCCCGACAATTTGGGACGGCCTTCACAGCACCGAAGATTCTACCCAGACGCGCGCCTGCCGCCCGACGCGATATCTTCCCGGATTATCAAGCTGGAGAAAGGTGGACCTACGTTTGGACCAATTTCTGTGGCTCAAAATCGCCAATTAGAGACAACAACAGCAAGCATCTGAGACTGCTCTAAACCTCAACAACAACGGGTCTTAGAAGGCAATTCATTGCCTGGCAATGGGTTGCGATGATCGCTGCGAGCGAATCCCGCCCTCTCCGCTTAGCTGGACCCCGTCTGACGTAAACGCCTGTTGCACAGCAGGATGCGTCAGGCGGACAAAGCTCTGAAAATACCACTGTCCTAAAACTGTCCTAAAACTGTCCTAATACGCCTTCATCTTAATCCCAGCGCGCATGTACGGCGCATGTTAGGCATTGCGCTATGGGTGGGTTGGTGCGATGATGTGGCCTTCACGACACGGAGGTCCACGCCATGCATATCCAAACACACGAACCGATCGAAC
>JAJRRS010000034.1 GCA_024279275.1 Planctomycetota bacterium
CATCAAGCGGCCTATGGACCTGCGCAAGATCCAGAGCGATGTGCGATTCCGGATTGATGAGCTTTGCCGTGAGGGCGAGATCACAATTGCGTACCCGCAGCGGGATGTGCATCTGGATTCGATCAAACCTTTGGACGTGCGTGTCGTACAAGAAGGCAACGCCTGACTATAATCACGCTACCAACCCCCGGCCCCCGGATACCCCGTCCCCCTCACAAGGAGAAACGATATGAAACGACGAATTGGACTGTTGACTGCGGCGCTGACCCTGGCGCTGACCACGGCACTTACCTCCGCCGCCGAGCGTGTGGACCCGGTGATCGGCGAGCCTGCACCGCAGTTCAGCCTAACTGATGTTGTTACGGGGCAGGCGGTGAATCTTGCGGACTATCAGGGGAAGGTCGTCGTGATCGCATTCCAGAGCATCAACTGCCCCTGGGACAAGATGCGTGCGTCCGGCGGATACCAGCGCTACCTCTCGCCGCTGAGTCAGTCGTATGCTGATCAGAACGTTGTGTTCCTTGGCATCAACGCCAACAAGAACGAATCTTCCCAAGAGGTTGGATCGTATCATCAGGAACATGCGCTGCCCTACCCGATCCTCAAGGACACGGACAACATCATCGCCGATGCGTACAACGCACAGACCACCCCGCATGTTTATGTCATCGCAGCGGATGAGGCGCAGACGTTGTTGTACATGGGCGGGATTGAGCAGGTTCCCACCAGCCCTGAGGTTTGTGGCGAGATGGACGAGAACTATCTCGTGCCCGTCCTTACCGCGGTACTCGCCGGCGAAGAGTTGCCCTACACCAAGACCGCCAGCAAGGGCTGCGGCATCAAGCGCGTACACAAGGCCGAATAACATTCGGCCCACAAAGTCGGCGATGGCATCGCCGGTCCCCCCGGTCCCCCCGGTCCCCCCGGATCCCCCCGGCCCCGGTCGCCCGATCTGCGTGGGCCATTGAACATCCCCCCACCCGTGATTTTCCCCGACCCGCGATACCATCGCGGGTTTTTTATTTTGTGGGAGTGCGGGGTTGCATTACCACGGCCATCGCAGGCGTATCTCGATGCACGCCCGGCTGATGCCGCTTAGGTTTGGGCGACGGGTCAGGGTGTCGTATTTGTGTCGGGCGATGAGGCTTAGTGTTGCTTGACCTTCGAGGATCATCCGATGCAGTTGGCGGTTGATATCGGGCGATAAACCTTGCCAGGGTGAGTGTGATTCTTGAAACAATGCCTGTGTCCGCGCGACCAGATCGCGCATCGCAGCAGCATAAGGCTTACGCAGTGCCAACATCCCAGCACGGGGTATCAAGGCGCAGTCGCATGAGCCGTCGCGCTGATCGCCGTTGCAACCACGGTCGGTATCCAATGAGAGGGCTTTGCGCATCAATGGGATGTCCAGGCGGTGCTTCGTCGCTACGTCGGCGGGCAGGTAGAGACGGTTGTGTTCGATCATATCGACTCGGACGTCACGCAAGAGGTTGGCCAACAGCGCGGCGGCGCATGCTTTGTGAATCAGATCGAGTGTCTGAACCTCTACCCCCCCCCGCTCTTGGAACATCTGCCTGACCGGATGGACGCAGTGCATACAGTCAGCCACCAACCGGTCCCATGTATCGGGGTCTGGCGGTGGGGGTTGGATGTCGATGCCCAGTAATTGCAAGCCGAACTCCGTGAAGATGGCGGGCCGATAAGTCATGTGATTCTATGCCAACGGGGCGGCTGTGTTTTCAGAATCCACAAGAGTAGTCTGACGGGCATCCGGTTGTAACGATTATGCCGGTTACACGGTGGTCGGGGTTAACACAGGCCCCCCACCGTCCGATGTAACCAGCGAAGACGGCCTGTTATTCACTTGGTTTTATCCCTATGCGCATCGCCTTGGACGCACGCACGATCTACGCCGCTCAACGCCGAGGGATCGGCAAGAGTCTGCTTGAGCTGTACAGGCACCTTCCGGATGTACGCCCGGACTGGAAAGTCATCGCTTACCATCGCTGCGAAAGCCCGGTCAGGGGTCTGCTGCCCGAACCTTATATACAGCCACGGATGATCGAGATGCCCGGCGATCGGTTTAATGCATGGGATCGGTTTCGGTTGCCGTTCGCGTGTCGGCGAGATCGTGTGGATGTCTTGCACTGCCCCGCTAATCACTGCCCGGACTGGATGCCGATCCCCACGGTGGTGACGATCCACGACCTGATCCCACTGGATATCCCGGAGAGTCAATCGGCCAAGCCGACGCAGCGGTTCGATCACTCGGTCCGAACCGCCTGCCGCAAGGCCGCCGCAATTACCTGCCCAAGTGAATACACTCGCGGTCGACTGATCAACGATATGAACGCCGACCCGAGCCGGGTGTTCGTCACGCCCTGGGCAGACTTCGGCAAGCCCGCGTCGGTTGACCTGGCTGGCCGCATCAAGATATTTGAGAAGTACCGGGTAGAGCCTCCGTTTGTTCTGCACTTTGGCGCATCGGAGCCGCGCAAGAATACCCGGCGTGTGATCGAAGCGTGGGCGGGGTTGCGCAAGGTGATTAAGAGCCGTGCCCGACTGCTGATTGTCGGGCTGGATGCCAAGGCGCAGGCTGAGTTGTCTATCTGCACAGCCCGGCTGGGGATCGAATCAAGCGTCGCGTTACACGGGTTTGCCGACGAAGAGGACATCCCGGCGCTGCTGCGGATGGCGGATGTGCTGGTGTACCCCAGCCTGTCCGAGGGGTTTGGGTTGCCGATTCTTGAAGCGTTCGCGGCGGGGACAGCGGTGATCACCAGCGACCGCACCAGCCTGCCGGAGGTTGCTGGCGACGCGGCTCAGATCGTCGATCCGGAAGACTTCAATACGATCACCAAAGCAATGAACAAGCTGCTGACCGATGCTGTTTACCGGCGTGAGTTGATCCGGCGGGGATTATCTCAACTCAAGCATTACAGTTGGCACCGGGCCGCCGAGGCGTTTGCCCAGGCTGTGGAATCCGCCGTCGCAACTTCCCCACGAACCCGCCGCCGTTCGCGTGCCGCCTGATGCCACAAACGATGCCTACCCACACGCCCCAGATCGACGTTCTTTTCATCAGCGAGCAGCCGCTTTGGCCGTTGGACCAGGGATATCGTGTGCATGGTTGTCAGATGGCGCGGGCACTTTGCGACAACGGCGTGGCGGTGAAGATGACGAGCCTTCGACCGACCGGCGGCTGCGACCAGGCATGGCTTAATGGCATGCTGGTTGATTGGCCGACCGCAGATGCCGCAGACCACCAAGATTTTCTGCAAGGCTGGTCCGGGCCGGGCGAGAGGCTGCGACACAAACTAGCAAGCCATCAGGCGATCGACTCGCAAGAATTAGCGGGGTTGATCCCCTTGATCCGCCAACTCAAACCCAAGGCTGTGATCGCATTAGGCCAACACGGCCCGATTATGCTGCGCGGGCTGACACATGCTTTTCCTGAGTTGACGACTATCTGGTACGCCGCTGATGAGCCGGTGTCTTTTCAGCTCTCGTGCCTCCGCCGGGAAGGGGTCAGCGCCATTAAGAACCGTGCCTACCTCGCGGGTTTGTACGCCGGATTGCAGACGTTCTTCGCCCGTGGGCTTGACGGCGCGATCGGGGTCAGCCCGACCGACACGCGCCTGCTTAAACACATAGCCCTGGTGCGTGAAGCGGTCACGATCCCTAACGGTGTTGACACCGATTACTTCCATCCGGTTGATGCCCGGCCGCAATCCTGTTCGCTGGTCTTCTGGGGTCGGCTGGACTTCGAGCCTAACGCGGATGCGGTGTGTTGGTTCGCTCATCGTGTCTGGCCCCGTCTGCGCGAACGTCAGCCGCAGGCTCAGTTGAAGATCGTCGGCAAGAACGCAGGCGATCATGTGCGTCAACTAGGCGACATCCGGGGGATCGAGTTTGTCGGCGAGGTAGACGATATACGCACTTACGCACAGGCCGCGGCCGCCACGATTCTTCCGATGCGTTGTGGTGGCGGGATCAAGAACAAACTGCTGGAAGCCGCGGCGATGGGGCTGCCTATCCTGGCGTCGCCCAAGGCGGTCAAGGGGTTATCCTGGGCTGACAACACCACGCCGGTGCGCCTCTGCCACGGCCCGGACGACTGGGTGCATCAGATCGAGCGTGTCTGGTACGACGGCGTGTTGTCTAACTCACTTCGCCGTGACGCCCGAGCCTGGGTGCTTAGCCAACACAACTGGCCCAATGCCGCCAGACAGCTAACCCGCTTCATCACGAGCCTTTCCGGCACGACGTTAACAGATCACAATCCGGACGCAGCACACGCATTGAAACTCACAACCATCAACACCCCCCCCCGCCGTCGCGCTGCCTGACTCTGGAACCGATTATGGCCTGGACATCGATGCATTTTGCGGCGGGGATGTGTGGCGGCGCGGCCTTGATGGCGATCCCCTGCCTGATAAGGCGGCGCGGCTGGCGTCATCTTCCCCTGGCTATGACGCTCGGCGGGATATGGGCCTTGCTCCCCGATGCGCCGCGACTGTGGCGGGAAGACTTCACCTCATTGCCCTTTGCCGCCACGCTTGGGGCCAAGGACTTCGAGGTCTGGCTGCACTCCATCGGCGATCTATTTTTCTTCCATCAATCATTCGACGCCCAACCCAAAGAGTTCGCACTGCTTGGGCTGGCGATCATCATCGGCCTCTACAACCTCTGTCTCATCGGGCTGTTATGGCACGGCAGACGATCCCGGCATCAAACCTCTGATTCGGATCGTGATTTATCTAAACAAGCAAACCGCAACCCCACATCGCCCCCGCAGGCTTCGCTTAACTCAGGTGAAGACTTGAGTTCCGCCTCGAAGCCTTCAACGGGGCAAGACAACCGCCCGGTGATTGGCAGAATCGGAACGGGTTAGACGCAACAACCCCGACTCAAAAAGTTTCACCAGAGCGCCTGGATTCTCTATGTTTCGGTGCGCCTTGGTTGTATAGTTAATGTCATTCTGGGGAGTATGGGCATAGGGCTTGTAGTTCTGTGGGGATCACATTTCATGGAAGGTGGCGAGGCATGGATGGCTCACACGGTGAAACCTGGCGCTTCAAGGTCAACTGCCCACACGCGGAACGGGTCTACTTGGTCAAAGAAAGCCAGGGCGGCAAGATGTGGCTGGAGATGACCACGCGAAGCCAGGGGGAATGGACTCTGCAAGACAGGCTGTTGCCCGACCGGTATCGGATGAGCTACTTCATCGCAGAGGGCACGACCTATTTCAACGGCGGGTCGTTCGGCCTGACGGGTACAAGGCTCAGTCAACCCGACCCGGACGTGATTATCGAACACATGGAGCAACCGTTGCCCGCATGACATAAACACAGCTCCCGCTTACGAGCCGCGGACCGAGCCGACCCTTCTGGCGTGATGTCAGAAACCTCAAACACTGTTTGGTGGCCAGGCAACCTCCGCGGCTCGGTTGTTAATTCGGGCTTATTCGGGCCGCCACCCCTTGAGCATAACCCCATTATTAACCTCGAAGCACTACTGTCCCAACGTTTGAGCCGTGATTTCGTATAAGTGTTGCCAAGCGAATGATCTGCAAGAGAAGATGACCTGCATCAACTTGAACTTGCTGCGACCATCGGGCCTTTCCTTGAATACAGGAGAGGCTCATGTACG
>JAJRRS010000035.1 GCA_024279275.1 Planctomycetota bacterium
CCAATGGGCCGAGCAGGAAAAAATCCACGCACCCTCCAACGGCAGCTTCCTCAGCCACGACCTCGGCGGCGGCGTCAACGCACTGGGACAAGCCTACCCACACGACATGGAGG
This sequence comes from Planctomycetota bacterium, assembly GCA_024279275.1. Classification (GTDB taxonomy): domain Bacteria; phylum Planctomycetota; class Phycisphaerae; order Phycisphaerales; family Phycisphaeraceae; genus JAJRRS01. The sequence continues at coordinate 114 of JAJRRS010000035.1, forward strand.
TCGAAGAAAACTGCAACTTCCTACTGCTGCTTCAGGCCTACACACGCTGGACCGGCCGAGACCGCGCAGCCAAAGCCGCCGCACCCCTCACCGCACGCCTCGCCAAATACCTCATCTGGTCCGACCGCGACGGCTCAGGCTTCCCCTCCGAAGGCGTCGCCAACACCATCGACGACGCCAGCCCCGCTATCCAATTCGCACGCAAGCAGACCTACCTCGCCGTCAAACGACTCGCCGCACTCAAAGCAGCAGCCGACCTGCTCAAACTCGCCAACCACGACCCCGACCTCGCCAAGCAATGCGACACCCTCGCCGCCAAAAGCCTTGAACAAATAGAAGCCACCGCCTGGCTGGGCGACCACTACGCCGTCTGCGTCGATAAGTCCGCCGTCGGCATCACCGATGCATGGACCGGCAAGCCCCTCCCCTACGACACACTCCCCGGATGGGACGCATACTCCATCTACACCGGCAACGGCCTACTGCTCCCCTTCATGGTCGGCAGACCCGACCTACTCAACAACAAACGACTCCGACAAGACATCTCCAGCGCACAAAGAGAAAATGCCACGCGCTACGGCTGCGGACACACCTCCGCAGAATCAGACAACGTCTGGATCAGCCAAAACCTCTGGCGCGACACACTCGCCCAATACATCAAGCTCCGCCCATTCTCCGCTCAGTACTACTGGGATATGCAGGTTATGAGCAACACCGGCCCAAACTCCATGGGCTACACCGATACCTACATCAACAACTACCTCACCTTCAACCCCCGAGGCATCGCCGTCATCGGCCACCTCCTCGCCGCACCCAGACTCGTCATCGACCGAAAAGCCCCCGGCGGAACCTACATCACCGTCGACCCCGACCGCCACAAACCACAACGCTGGCCACTCTTCCCACTCGCCGACTGGCGCGCCGGCAAAATACCCGTCTGCGTCATCGACCACAAAGGCCGCGTCACCATCGAAGGCAAAATCGATCCCGTCATCGTTCACGGCAACCAACCCGACAACACCACCCCCTCCGGCACACAACTCATCGGGTAGCATCTAGTACTTGCCGGTATGGAATTAAATCTATGCCTTAAAGAAGTAGACGTAGACAAGATGTTTGGGCGACTCAGATTTTTCGATAACGATAAAAAAACGACCGTTGGCATTGGTCGTGCCTTGAAGTGTGCCCTCGTAGGCGAGATAGGATTTTAGAGATCGTGGATGCCACCAGGTGTAGATCTTCATGGGGTTCATCCCGTCAATCCCATGTGGCATTTCCGGTAATTGCTCGATCTCTACACTTGCCAAGACCTGCTTAATCTCATTATCGTCAAGCATAAGTTTCAAATATCGTTCGTCCCAGCCAGAAGAATATCGAACGATATACGAGCTTTCTGGAAATTCAATTCCGGTATACTCGTTCATCTCCGCCATCCCAGCCTGTCTTTCGATACTGGGTTGAATGGATGGCCACAAGTTTATAGTGGCCAATAACAAAGGAATGAAAAACATACGCGAGTTCCTTAGGCGGGTATTTTATACAGCCTTCACGGAATTCCCTACGGTAGACGAGTGTGGTCGGGTCGCCAAATTGTCGTAGAGACAATAAAAATCGATTCTCTACGATGAAGTGCTTGCCTGCGGACGCACCTTACACTACTCCCCGATCCCCAGATCCCCCTTCGTCAACAAACTATCAAACCCATACCCCGCCCCCTCGATATTCTCCCGCGCACCTTCTTGCCGATCGATCACCGCGATGATCTTCACGATCTTGGCCCCCATCTCCGTCAGCGTCTGCGCCGCTTCGAGCACCTGTCCGCCGGTCGTTGCGATGTCTTCGAGGATCACAACGCGATCCCCGGGATTCAACTCCCCCTCGACCTGTTTCGCTGTCCCGTACCCCTTCTTCTGATTGCGGATCAAAATAAACGGCAACCCCGCCGTGATCCCCGTCGCACTCACCAACGGCACACCCCCCAGCTCCGCCCCCGCCAACCGATCCACCCCGCCCGCCCCCCCAGCAACCCGCCCCGCCAACCTCTCCGCCAGCGCCGCCAAAATGTCCGGCTGCGTCTGGAACAGATACTTATCAAGGTAATACTTACTCTTCCTCCCCGAACGAAGCGTAAAATCTCCCCGTAACAAGGCCGAGTCCGTGATCCGCTCAATCAGTTGTTCATCAGTCATAGTGCAAGTCTAAGACGAAATACAAAACCCCGAAAGTCCAACGCCCTCCACTTTCTCACCAACCCGCACCCAACTCCACACTTGCGGCTTCGCGGATTTAATCCCACCTTCTCACCAACCCGCTCCCAACCCTCGCTTGCGGTTTAGCGCCCCTTCTTCACATCATTAATCACAATTCACACATCCATCTCCCCACACCCCCGATCCTTAAACGCCACCGCGAACAGCACCGCCGAAACCCCCGCCGCCACCGCCGCCCAACCGAACACCGCCAGCGTCTTCGTCTCCGAAGCCTCTGCGATCAGCCCGCCCAACAAGCTGCCCGTGATCCGCCCCGTCCCATACACCAACATCAAAAACAACGCCTGGATCGAATTCCGATACGCAGGCTTCGCCCGATGATTCAAGTACACCGGCGGCGCAACATGCACCACCAGCACCATCAGCCCGTGCACCGCCTGCGTTCCCACCGCCACCGCAAGCGTCGGCATCCACGCCAGCATCGCCATCCGCAACGCCACCGCCGCCACACCGATCGTCATCAACCACTTCAATCCAAACCGCTTGAGCAGCCACGCGAACGCCAATATATACCCCACCTCCAACAACACCCCCACCGTAGAGATCGGCCCAAGCCACTGGTTCCCCACCCCGATCTCGCGCGTCAGGTAGATCGGATAAAAACTGTAATACGCTCCCGCAGAAACATGCACCAGCCACATCGCCACACAAAATAAAGCAATGTCCGGCTGCATCATCCGCCGTAACGCCTGCATCGTCGGCGTACCACGACCATCCTTCTGCGGCGGACTCAACACCGCCACCTCGTCGCTTATGCTCGAAGACCCCATCGCGCCCCGCGTCCTCGGCAGCAGCCGCGCGTTCCCCACCGCCAACAATCCCACCACCGCCCCACACGCCAGCGACACACCGATCGACAGCCCCACATATTCCGACATCAACACATACAACACGATCGACGGCGCGATAAACCCCACCGTCCCGTACACCCTCACCCGGTGGTACGGCACAGCCGCCAGCCCCGCCTCCCGTCGTCGGCTCTGCTCTGTAAACGCCAGCCCGTCCTGCAATGACGTTGCCGGCACAAACGCCAGCCAGAACAGCCCGTGAATCACCATGATCCACCAGAAATCATGACACGCCAGTAGCCACGCCAGTGTCCCTGACGTCGCAATAAACACCCCCGCCAACAGCGTCCGGTTCTCCACCCGCAAATCCGCCAGCAGCCCCGTCAGCACCGGCGTCAACAACACCGCGAAACCACCCAGGCTCAGCACATACCCCACCTGCACATCGCTCAACCCCTGCTCAGCAAAATACACCGGCAGATAAGGCAACACACTGCCCATCACCGCAAACGTCAGAAAAAATTGAGCCTTAATTGAACGCAAAGTAGGGCGGCGGGGTTTAGGGTCTAGGGTTCGGGGTCCAGGGTTCAGCGTCTAGTAAAAAGTAATCAGGTATCGTTGCTCCGCCTCTCCCCCCAACGCCGCCCCTGAGCGCAGCGAAGGGGCGGGTCTCCCCACACCGGGCATCACCCCCCCCCGAACATCAAACCAACTCAAGCTACTGGCTAACACCTAAAAACTAACGAGAGTTCTAAATAACCCCGGCGGAGGCTGCTTTAGCAGCCGTTGCTTTGCATAATTACAAGCATGGTGGGTTATTCAGAGTTCCCTAACGACTAAATAGCTGACATCTCCCCTGATTAATCAGGTATCGGATCGCAGATCATAGCCGATCCCTCAGGAGGCCCGAATTGCCACCCCACCCCCGCCGCTTTACTCTACTAACCAGTCGTCACAAGGAATCCTGATTAAGCTGAATCCCCAGACCCTGAACCCTATACCCCAGACCCCACCCCACCATGCGCTACGCCCTCATCATCGCCGGCGGATCAGGCACACGGCTCTGGCCCATGTCCACACGAGGCCTGCCCAAGCAACTGATCCCCTTCATCCAAGGCAAGAGCCTCCTGCAAGTCGCCATGCAACGACTCAAAGGACTCGTCCCCGACGATCAAATCTACATCTGCGCCGGCGAGTCCCAACGACAAGCCATGCTCGAAGGCCTCCCGGGTCTGACCAACGACCGCTTCATCGGCGAACCCTGCGGACGTGACACACTCAACGCCGTCGGACTCGGCGCAGCCGTCCTCGGACGCAACGACGAAAACGCCATCGTCGCCGTCTTCACCGCAGACCACCTCATCGAACCAGCCGACCAATTCCGTCAGGTCGTCGAAGAAGGCTACAAGGTCGCAGAAGAACAGCCCCACACACTCGTCACCTTCGGCATCGCACCCACACACCCCGCCACAGGCTACGGCTACCTCCAGCTCGGCGATCCCCTCGAACAACACGACGCCTTCGTCGTCGATGAGTTCAAGGAAAAACCCGACCTCGACACCGCCACCACCTACCACAAAAAAGGCCCGGAAAAATACCTCTGGAACTCAGGCATGTTCGTCTGGCGCAGCAGCGCACTCATGGACTGCATCCGACGCTTCTGCCCCGACAACTACCTGGGCATCTCCGAGTGCGCCGACGCCTGGGACTCCGACCAACGCACCGAAACACTCGCACGCATCTACCCCACACTCGCCAAGGTCAGCGTCGACTACGCCATCATGGAACCCGCCAGCAAGGACCACCGCGCCAAAGTCGTCGCCGTACCCATGCCCCTAAGTTGGCTCGACGTCGGATCCTGGCCCGCGTTCGCCCAAACACTCGAAAAAGACGACGCAGGTAACACCGTCACCGGCGGCAAAACACTCATCCTCGATTCCAAAAACACACTCATCGCCTCCAACGACCCCACCCACCTCATCACCCCCATCGGCTGCGAAGACCTCGTCATCATCCACACCCCACACGCCACCCTCGTCTGCAAAGCCGAACACGCCGAAAAAATCAAAGACCTACACAAACAAGTCGGCGAAAAACTCGGCGAAGAGTGGCTCTAACAAATCAAGCGCACACCGCGAAGCCGTAAAAAGTGCAAAGGAAGAGGGAGGCTGTCCGCAGATTGCGCAGATGACGCAGATTTAGAAAAAGTCGTTACGTCGGATGACTACCATTCTTAATCTGTGTCATCTGCGCAATCTGCGGATACTTCTGTTCCTTCCATACTTCGCGCCCTTCGCCCCTTCGCGGTTCGCCCCCCTTAATCCCGTACAATCCCCCCCATGCGATATCTGGCAATCGACCTAGGCGAAAAACGAACCGGCATCGCCGTCGGCGACAACATCACGGGCATCGCCACGCCCATCGAAACCATCCAGGCCTCAACCCACGACCTGTTATTCAAAGGTTTTGAGCGCGTCATCCAAGAGCAAGGCCCCGACGCACTCGTCCTCGGCGTACCCCTGAATATGGACGGCTCCGACAGCCCCGGCGTCACCAAAGCTAAAGCACTCGCCGACGAACTCACCCAACGCTTCTCCCTCCCCGTCCACCTCGTCGACGAACGACTCACCTCCGTCGCCGCAGATGAACAGATGGCACAGTCAGGCCTGACACGTGGACAAAAAAAAGCCCGACGAGACGCACTCGCCGCCGCCGCCATCCTAAGAAACTTCCTGGCTACACAACACAATCAAGAAGCAGGAAGTAACTCGGAGGAATCGGATACATCGGATTAGGACAAGATGGATTTTTGCCAAACCCAATCACTCTTTACGCCCATCAAAAACGAAGCGACGCGACTTGTCGCGCACTCTTCTTCCCATCCGATCCATCCGATGAATCCGAGCTAATTTCTTTGATACCCCCGCAACACGACGCTGCTTAGAACAGCACGCCGTACAACACCATAAACAACGCCAGCACCGTCGTCACCACCCCCGCATAGCCCACCGTATTCCGCATCTCTTCCGACAGCCCGTTCAACGGCCGATTGATCTTCCCGCAAATCAGCAGCAGCGCATGCTCAGCCTTCTTCAACCCACCAAGTTCAATCACCACCTCTTCAGACCCCGACGCGCCCACGGACTCACCCACGGACTCACCCCCGGGCACACGCCCAGCTTCATCCCCAGCCTCCGACACATCCTCGATCAACGACTCCGCCGCCACAGCCTGCGCATCTTCATCCAACTCACTCGCCACATCCCCAGCACTCGCGCCCGCCGGCACGGGCATCGGCTCAACCGCGACAGGCTCAGGTTCTGCCTCCGGGACCGGCGATGACACTGCCACCGACTCGGGTTCACTTACAGCTTCGGGTTCAGTCACTGCCGCAGGCACCGGCTCCGCAGAATCACGATCCGCCTGCGCACGAGCCTCTGCCTCCTCTTCCACCTTCGCCTGCGCCGCCAGCACCTCGTCCGTCCCCGGCGGCACATCAGCCCCCGGATCAGCCTCAGGATCAGGCCCGTGCTCGATCGCCTGCTCCGCAGACTCCGCCAGCATCGCATCGATCTGATCGATCGACACCGCACCAGCCTCTTCCGCAACCTCCGCCGACGCTGCTCCCGCTTCCGCCACAGCCTCCCCAGGCCCCGTTGACCCAGCAGACTCTGCCCCCGCCGCCTCGGAATCTTTAGCCTCATCCGACGCAGCCGCTTGTGGTTCACTCACACCAGCACCCGGACCCTGCACCTCGTCTAGCAGACCCGCGATCTGGCTCATCAGATCGTCTTCACTGATAGCCTTGAATGCCGGGGGATCCGCCGCCTTAGTTGCATCTGCTTCACCCGCAACCACAACCGCTGCAGCCTCGCTCGGCGTTACCGCCACAGCCTCGCCCAGCGCTTCCTCAACAGCAGCTTCTTCTTCGCTCGCATCCACCCGCTTCGCATCGATCGTTGCATCAATCTGCGAATCCAATAGCTCCGACGCCATCGATGCGATCGCATCAAGGTCCAAACCCGCGACCGCCGGCTCAGTCGACCCGACGCTTTCTTCAACAGCAGCGACAGCTTCTTCGACAACAGCCCCACCCGCATCCGCAATCACCGGCTCAGCTTCCGCTTGCGGTGTTGATGCAGGTTCGGGAGTGGATTCAGTTTTAGTTTCTATTTCGAGTTCAGCCTCAGCTTGAATATCAGCCTCCGCCACCGGCTCAGCCTCAGCCGGCTCCTCAGCCGCGACAGGCTCAACCACCGGCTCAGCCGGCTTATTCTTCCGCAAGTCATCAGGCACCGTCTCCGGATCGACCTCCTCCAGCCTCGCCAAGAGATCATCCAGCTGCGCCTCCAGGTCCATGTCCTGCGGGCTTACATCGCCTTCGGGTTGTTCAGGTGTCTCTGCCAACTCTGCCCCAGCTCCTCGTGATTGGCCGTCCCGCGATGGATATGCCATCATGCGATCCAGCCCTTTTACCTAACCGCTATACCCCGATTTATCGACGCACACAGCCCCCGACTCAAGCCCCGATCAGCCGTTCCTTCAAGGGATTATTCATGCCTCACACACCCCAGTCACCCAGCACCCACAGATTTTTTTGCTCCACCCTGCCAAACCACCCCAACACCACCGATACGCCAGCACACCCAGAAGTATCGGACACCCTCTGTCCGCTGGACCGTCAGGAATCACACCACGCACGCAACGTCCTGCGCTTATCGGTCGGCACACCCATCGAATTATTCAATGGCCAAGGCGTCCTCGCCCAGGCAACAATAGAAAACTACCAATCCAACCACGCTCTCTGCCGCATCACCCACCTCCAACACCACCCACCGATAACCCCATCCATCACACTCGCCTCCGCCGTCCCCAAAGGCCCCCGCGCCGACGCCATGGTCGCCCAGCTTTCCCAGCTAGGCGTCGATAAATTCATCCCCCTCATCGCCGACCACAGCGTCGCCATCCCCAGCTCCGCCAAACTCGAACGCTTCGCCAAGTCAACCATCGAGTCCGCCAAGCAATGCCGCCGGCTCCACCTCATGCAGATCGATGATCTCCATCCCCCAATCGACGCCTGCGCACAACTCGATTACGACCTCAAGCTCATCACCACACCCAACGCCCCCGCCATCCCCGACCTCACCCAACGCATCAACGCCTGCAAAAACATCCTGGTCATGGTCGGCCCGGAAGGGGGGTTCAGCCCCGCCGAACTCAACGCCTTCGCCCACGCCCACTGCCTGAACTGGTCCATCGCCCCCAACATCCTCCGCATCGAAACCGCCGCCACCACCGCCGCCGCCGTCCTCCGCTATCTCGCGCCCCAGATCTGACACACACACACGCCGTTCCGACCCAACACCTTGGCATTCCCACGCCCATTGACTTATGATTTATAGCTTATTCACATCAATCTTCGGCTTCGGCCAATCAGTTAGGGGGTTGCCATGGCGATCACTTTTTCCTGTCAATGCGGTAAGAAAATCAAGGTCGCTGATAAATTCGCCGGCCGCACCGGCAAATGCCCCGCCTGCGGAGAGCCTATCTCCATACCCCAACCCGAACTCGAACTCGAACCGCTCGACAACGACGCAGACCCCGACCTTATCTACGAAGCACTAAGCCCAACGACCGACCCGCAACCCGTCCAACAATCCGCCGACACCGACAAATGCAACGCCTGCGGCAAACCCCTATCCCCCCAAGCCGTCTTCTGCACACAATGCGGATTCCACCGCACCTCACACACCTACGTCAAAAACGTCCAGGTACTACAAGCCGAAGGCAAAGAATCCAAAGCAGCTCTCTTCAATATCGCCGGCTTCGCCCTGCGCTGGTGGAAACTCGCCATCGTCCTCATCCCACTCTTCGCCGTCAGCTACTGGTACTTCACCGGACCCGCTCAAGACGTCCTCGTAATCAACTCACAAACAGTCAACCTCATCCAAACCGTCACCAGCGGCGCCACTCGCGAACCCTTCAGCATCTACACCCAACAAGGCGACAAGTCTCTGGGCATCAAAGGCCCCAAATCAAAATCAAACCCCAACCCACTCATCGGCGGCGACGAAGTCTACTCGCTCGGCGGACACGATGAAATGGTCGTCATCAACCCCGACGACCACGGCACACACCTCGCA
>JAJRRS010000036.1 GCA_024279275.1 Planctomycetota bacterium
CCGGCAAGGCCACATCATGTAACTAAAGCTCCCCGTCTTACAACCACGCTCCATCTTCCCTTCATGCACCGGCCCCAGCTTGTACATGTGGTTCGACTGATTCGTCCCGCTGCCCGCATTATAAAAACTAAACAGCCCCGCGATAAGCAGCGTCGACTTGTGATGCGTGACGGTGTAAGGCCCAGCGAAGATGCTGCACGCCTCCCCATGAAACGCCTCGCAGTTAGCGAAGAACAAAGACCCCTCGGCAGAGAATTGTTTACCGACCTGGCAACCCTGCCCAACAAGAGTCTTGGCAACAATCGCCCCCTGGGTAATCTTCGACGCTTCGCCGATGATAAAGTCGTGCGCCTGCACGCCGTCACCGATAAGCGTGGGCGCATCGACGCAGGAAAGGATCGTCCCGTTGACCAGTGCGGACGCGCCCCAGACGGTAGCCGCCTCGCCGATAGTCACATCAATAATCCGGGACACAGCCGAGACTTTCGCACCCGCGCCGATTGTGCCGGTGTCAGACTTAACGCTCTGTGCCTCGGCATTGGCGAACGCCTGCAGCTTCTGGATAAACTCGGGTCGGTAGCGATGCATACACAAAAGATGCGCGAACTGTGAGGACATCCCATTGAACAGCGAAACCTCTCGGCCGCCGCCCTCGTTAAGCACCTCGACCTCAACACCGTTGCCGAACATCGCCCCGGGGTTAGTCTGGATCACGCCGACGTCTTCGATGCACACGCCGTCACCGATTGCGTAGTTAGCGATATGCGACCCGACGCTGACGATCCGCACCCCGTCGCCGAGGGTGCAGTTAATCAGAGTCGCTTCTTCGATCCCGCAAGGCCGATCCAGCCCGCTAGCACTGGCAACCGTCCCGGCGAGCGAGCCGATCTTAACCGCACCCTCAAAACGGACATCATGCACGCGCCCGGGGTCAAACCCCTGGGCGACCGTCACCGAGGACCAGTCCTCAGCCCGACATCCCTGGCTCTTAAGTTGCTCGACCTGCTGATCCGTCAACGGACCGTATGTTTTATTTTCAGACATCGCTAAAAACTCCATTCAGGCTTGACTCATCTGGTAAGTATCCACAGCAATCGCCGCCTCTTCATTAGTCGGAATCACAAGCACAGCCACACGGCTGTTCTCCGAACTGATCTTCACCTCGCCCCCCGCAACGCCTTGATTTAATTCGGGATCTAATTCGATTCCGATCTGATCCATGTCATTGCAGATAGCAGCACGAATATCAACGGCGTTTTCCCCGATCCCGCCGGTGAAGACGACCGCATCGAGTTTGCCGAGTACCGCGGTATACGTTCCGATATACTTCTTGACCCGGTAAGCAAAAACATCCAACGCAAGCTGCGCCCGCTCGTCCCCAGCCGCAGCCTTCTCGCCGAGCGTCCGCATGTCGTTGGAACTGCCCGAAAGACCCAGCACCCCGCTCTGCTTGTTGCACAGCTTGTTCAGGTCAGCAATAGAATAACCCTTGTCAGTAAGGTAAAACAGAATCGCCGGATCTATGTCACCGCATCGCGTGCCCATGGCGACACCCTCCAACGGAGTCAGCCCCATCGAGGTATCAATGCTCTTGCCATCCTTGACTGCGGCGATCGAACTGCCGTTGCCCAGGTGGCATGTGATGCAATTGATATCGTATTTGTGTTTCCCAAGCATCTCCGCAGCACGGCGTGCAACCCACCGATGGCTCGTGCCGTGGAACCCGTACCGCCGGATGCCGAACTTCTCATAAAGCTCGTAAGGCAGGGCATACATATAAGCAACCTGCGGGATCGTGTTGTGAAACGCCGTGTCAAAACAGGCGATCTGAGGAACGCTCGGCATCGCGTGCTGCGACGCACGGATACCGGTAAGGTTCGGCGGGTTATGCAACGGTGCAAGATCAGCAACCTTCTCAATCGAAGCGATCACCTCATCATTAATCAAGACCGACCCGGTAAACGCTTCGCCGCCATGGACCACGCGGTGCCCGACAGCCTTGATCTCACCGATATCTTTGATAACCCCACCTTCGGGGCTGACCAGCGCCTTAAGAATCAACTCAACGCCGGCATCGTGATCGGGGATCGACTGCTCGACTTTGCTCTTCTTGCCGTCGTGCTCATACACCAAGGCCGATCCTTCTTCGCCGATCCGTTCAACCAGACCCTTGGCGATCACTCGCTGCTCGGGCATATCAAAAAGCTGGTACTTGATCGACGAACTTCCGCAGTTAACTACAAGGACAATCATCGTGAAGGCTCCTGTCTATTTGTCCGGGGGCGCCGGTCGCTCCACCGGCGTTGCATGTCATAGGTATTAGGTCATAGCGATACAGATCGCGGTGGTGGCAACCACATCCTGGGCACTCGCACCGCGCGACAAGTCGCTGATCGGCCTGGCAAAACCCTGGAGAAAAGGCCCGATCGCCTGCGCGTTGGCCATGTATTGAGTCAACTTATACGCGATGTTCCCCGCATCCAGGTCGGGGAAGATCAACACATTCGCCTGCCCCGCAACCTCGCTGGGTTCCTTAACCTTCTTCGCAGCGACCTTCGAGAGTATCGCGGCGTCGGCCTGAAACTCCCCATCAATCTTCAACCCCCCGGCCCCCCCGGCACGTTCCTTGATAATCGCCAACGCCGCAGTCACCTTATCGATGTCATCGTGCGAGGCGCTGGCCTTGGTCGAGAATGAAAGCATCGCCGTCCGCGCCGGCTCACCCAGCAATTTCTCGCCGCTTGCATGCGACGCCAGCGCGATATCCGCCAATTCCGCCGGATTCGGCGCGATGTTCACCGCGCAGTCCGCATAGATAAAGGGTTTATCCTTCTGCCCCTGGAAATCTGGGATCACCATCAGGAAAAAACTCGACGCCGTCTCAATCCCCGGGGCATAACCCACCGTCAGCGCCCCGGCCTGAATCACCGTCGCCGTCGCGTGCGCAACCCCGGCAACCATCGTGTCGGCATCGCCCTGCGCAACCATCATCCCGCCGAAGAACAACGCTCGCTTGACCATCCGCGCCGCGATGGTGGCCTTCATCTCACGACTCTTGGCATAGATGGCGGTATAGGCTTCGAGCTTGTCACTGGTCTTAGGATCGATCACCTGAATGCCGTCGAGGGACACCCCGGCCTGTTTGGCAGCAGTCTGAACCTCCTCCGCTGCACCCAATAAAATCGGGTCGGCTATCCCGTCGTCCTTAATCTGTCGGGCGGCCTGAATAATCCGTTCGTCCGTGCCCTCGGGCAAAACAACGGACCCGGTCTTGGTCTTGGCCTGCTTAATGAAACGGTCAACAATTCCCATCGTGTTCCACTTCCTTTCCGGACCCCGCCCGCCCGGCGGAGGCCTTAGCTATTCAGTTGCAAAACACCGCCGGGCCACTCGGCCCAGCGATGTGTTTAATACCTACCACTTATGCCTCGGGCGCACCGGGCTTCTTCACCTGGATCCATTCGTAGTATTCGCGCATCTTCAGGTTGCTCGCCGCGTCGCCGTCGATGAAGAACTTCGTGTGCGGGTGCATCTGCAGAGCGCTGGCGGTAATCATGCTCGACACCGGGCCTTCAACCGCCTGCGCGATCGCGTCGGCCTTGCCCTTGCCATTGGCCAGCAGGATAATCTCCTCCGACTCAAGGATCGTGCCCACACCCATCGTGATCGCATAGATCGGCACGTCATCAACCTTATCAAAGAACCGCGCGTTGTCGTCGATCGTCACCTTCGCCAGCGTCTTAAGCCGGGTCCGCGAACTCAGCGAGCTGGTCGGCTCGTTAAACGCGATGTGCCCGTCCGTCCCGATACCCAGTATCTGGATATCGATCCCGCCGCACTCCTCGATCCGCTGCTCGTACCATTCGCAGAAGGCTCTGAAGTTGCTGGTCGTGCCCGAGGGGACGTGGATGTTCTGCGCGGGGATGTTGACGTGCTTGAAGAAATTCTCGTGCATGAAGTAATGATAGCTCTGGTCATGCGTGATCGGCAGCCCGACGTACTCGTCGAGATTGAACGTGGTGCAGCGAGAAAAGTCCAGGCTCTCTTCCTTGTGCATACGGACCAGTTCCTTATACACGCCCAGGGGTGTGGACCCGGTCGCCAGACCCAACACGGCATTAGGCTTGCGGTTAAGCACATCCGCAACACGCTGCGCCGCGGCGACACTTAACTCGTCATAACTTGATTTGATGATAACTTCCATGATGCTGACTCCTGATGAAAATAGTCTGAGCCTTTGTAGGCCCGGTTAATATTATTCCTAACTGCCCGCCGGCTGAGCCGTGGACACTTCCTGCGAACGTGCGGAGAAATCGCTGTCCTGTGTAAGCCCATCCCAAAGCACAAAGGCTTCGATCGCCTCGTACTCCGCCAGGCCCAGCTTGTCGTAGATCCTCGCCGTGTCACGGTTACGCTGCTCAGCCCGCTCCCAGAACTCTCGCGAATCAAATCCGGGGAACAACGCGCTGTCCTTCTGTGACTCGTGCTTGAAGATCGCGTGACGCTTGCGATCCAACTCACAAGGCGACAACGGCACCGCCATCTCGATCTGCTGCGGACCCCACTCCTGCCACGCGCCACGATAAAGCCATAGCTCGCACTGTTTGACCCAGTCCCTGTCCTTGATGCGACGCATCGCCTCGAAGATCGCAGCCAGGCAAACACGGTGCGTCCCGTGCGGATCAGACAGATCGCCCGCCGCATAAATCTGGTGAGGCTTAACCTTCTCAAGCAGTTCAATCGTGATCTGAATATCGTCCTCCCCGATCGGCTTCTTACGCACCGTACCGGTCTCGTAGAACGGCATATCCATAAAGTGCAGCCGCTCCGACGGCACGCCACACGAACGCACCGCCGCACGCGCCTCGCCACGACGGATCACAGCCTTGATCTTCTGCACGATCTCCGAATCCACCTGCCCCGGCTGCTTGTGCTTAAGAAACTCTTCCAAGTGTTCTTCAATCTTCTCCGTCTGCTTGATGTCGATATCGAATAGATGATTAAAGTCCGAAGCAAAGTCCGCAAACCGGATCGCGTCCTCATCAAACACCGCGATGCTCCCGGACACCTGGTACGCAACATGAACCTCGTGCTTCTGATCCGCCAATCGGATCAGCGTCCCACCCATCGAGATCACATCATCATCCGGGTGAGGCGAGAAAATCAACACACGCTTAGGAAACACATCGTTTTCAACATCCCTCGGCCCAGGTGCCCCCGGTTCCTGCGGCCGCGAACCCTCGGGCCGACCGCCGGGCCAGCCCGTGACCGTCGCCTGCATCGACCGGAACACCCTCAGGTTGATGTCATACGATGGCCCATGCTCCGCGATCAAATCCTGCAGATGATTCTCGTTGTAATCTTCCTCGGTAAGTTTCAGGATGGCTTTGTCGGTCTTCATCGCCAACCAGATCACCGCGTTGCGGATCTGCTTCGTCGTCCAATCAACATGCCCACACTTCCAAGGTGTCTGAACCCGCGTGAGCTTCGCCGCAGCCGCCGCGTCTAGATAAATGTGTGCGTTGTCATGTTCCTGAAGGAAACTCGCCGCGATGTGTTCGGTAATCTCGCCCTCGACCGCCTCACGGATGATCGGAGCCTTGCCTTCACCAAACGCCAGCATCACCACGCGCTTGGCATTAAGGATCGTACCCACACCCATCGTAATCGCCTTGTACGGCACATGATCCACGCCATAAAAATCGCTCGCCGCATCCTGCCGCGTCAACTGATCCAGCCAGATCAACCGCGTCAGGCTCTCCTTCCCCGAGCCAGGTTCATTAAACCCAACATGACCCGTCCGCCCGATCCCCAGCAACTGAATGTCGATCCCCCCGGCATCCTCGATCGCCTTCTCATAAGCCTTGCAGTAGTGCGGCACCTCCTCGATCGACAGCGTGCCGTCAGGAATATGCACGTTCTTCGGCTCGATGTCGATGTGATCGAAAAAATGTTCCTTCATAAACCGCACATAACTCTGCAGCTCGTTAGGCTGCATCGGGAAGTACTCATCAAGGTTGAACGTAATCACGTTCTTAAATGACAAGCCCTCCTGATTGTGCATCCGGATCAACTCGTCATACACCTCCGTCGGCGTAGACCCGGTCGCCAACCCCAGCACGCACATCTTCCCTTCGCCAGCACGGCTCTTGATCAACTCCGCGATCTGGCTGGCCACCTCGTGGCTCACCTGCCCCGAGTCCTCAAATACCCGTGTGGCAATACGCTCATTGGTGCATCGTGATGGGTCATTACTTATCGTCGTCATGTCGCTTGGTTCCTGTGTTCCTTAAAAAATCCGCCCTACACATTAATCAATCATGCTTCCCGTCAGCGCCGCATCAACCCGCCCCGCCTCGGCAAGCAAACTATCTTGCAGCTCCCCGTCAACCGTCATCAGCGTCGCCCATCGGCTCGTATACATGTGTGCCAGCACCAGGCTCGCCGCGATACGTGCCGGCTGCGCCTCGGTCCGATCCCACAAATCAATCCGCAACCGACGCTCTAACTGATACAACGTCAAAGCCCGGACCCGGTCGATCAACGCCTTGGTAAACGCCTTGCAACCCGTCAATTCCCCAGCAATCACCAGCCGACTCACCCGCGTGAAATTCACCGCATTCGATAAACCCGTTGCCAGCAGTTCAAGCATCTCGTTCACCGCCAAATCCGACCCGTCATACGCCCCAGCCCGTTCAACCAACGACGCACCACCCCCATCGCGCATCGAAAGAAACTCCGTCGAACAAATTCGTTCAAGACAACCCACCTGCCCACAAAAACACTTGGGCGCTTCCACCGGCAGCCGTGTGTGCCCCAACTCATTCGCACCCGTCACGCTCCCGCGGTTAGGCCGACCATTCACCAACAGCGTCGAACCCATCCGCCCATCGCCCAGCCGAACGATCAACACGTCCCCCCCCGTCTCCGCATCCGCGCGATGCGTCAACGCCCAACGCGCCGCCAGCGCCACCGCATCATTCTCCAATGCGATCGGCACACGCGCCGCCGCATCGTAGATAGGCTGCAAACTCACCGACCGCCCCGAAGCAACTGTCGGACTAAAAAGCATCTTCCGCGTCGATAAATCAATAAACCCCGGTGCCGTCAGACCCACCGCCAACGTGTCTTGATTCAAGTACTCACCCAGCAACGCGACCGCCGCCCTCAGCGTCGCCTCCCCCCCGCGCGTCGTCTGCGAGGTCGGCTCACCCACCAGTTTCCCCAACAAACTCACCCGCCCAACCTGCACGCCCCCCCGGCTCATCGCCCCCCCCCACACGTGCCGCGAACCCGGATCAATCTCCAGCGGAACCCTCGGCCTCCCGCGCCCCTGCACCTGCACATCACACTCACGCAACACCCCACGCTCAAGCAACTCAGCCGTCTCCCCCCCAATCGAGTTCAGCCGAATCCCCGTCTGCTCATGCAGATCCGACCGGCTCACCTGCCCATGCCGGTAAACCATCCGAAGGATCTCGCGTTGTCGTGAATCAAATAGTGACATTTGCTAAGTATATAAAAACAAACGGTTTAACAAACAGTAGTCGCCCCCGACCAGCCCCGCACCTCGCGGAAGCCTATTTATTACTTCATATGATAATAAATACCCCGCCCCCGTCAACCCCGTACAAAAACCCACTTTCGACTATTTTCGGGGCACCCAGGTGACACCAAGAAAGAAGGTCTCACCGCAGAAGTCCCCGTGGTCGCGGAGAAAAGTGTAAGAAGTGATCTGCAGATTCCGCAAACGACGCAGAATAAATACTCAGATCTAATAGCTAAGGGCTACCCCCCCCCTACCCGTGAACCACACGCCCATCGACCGCCAGCGCCGCCTCTTTGACCGCTTCGGACAGCGTCGGGTGGGCGTGGCAGGTGCGGTAGATGTCTTCTGCTGTCGCGCCAAACTGCATGGCTGAGGCGCACTCCGCGATCAATGAACCCGCATCCGGGCCGATGATGTGGACACCCAACACGCGATCCGTCTTCTTGTCTGCC
>JAJRRS010000037.1 GCA_024279275.1 Planctomycetota bacterium
ACATGAGCCTCTCCTGTATTCAAGGAAAGGCCCGATGGTCGCAGCAAGTTCAAGTTGATGCAGGTCATCTTCTCTTGCAGATCATTCGCTTGGCAACACTTATACGAAATCACGGCTCAAACGTTGGGACAGTAGTGGTATCGATCTATTAATTCATCAGCATTCTTCATGGTCATTACTGAATGCTCCATATGGAGGCGGACGGGGTGATCCGTGTGCGTTTGGTTGTGGAGCGAACACCAGGACACATGCCCAGCTTAATCCCACAATCAGGCATCGCCGTCCACGGGGGTTGTCGGGGTAGTAGAATCCCCCTGCGGCTCCCCCTCCACCGTCACCCGCCTCGGATGCCCAAACCACGAATGATCCCCATCCTTGTGCTTTTCTTCCAGCACCTTGACCACATCCGCCATGTTCCCATCCGCATCGACCCACCCGTTATCAATATCCGGAAAATCAATCGTGCAGTTCTCGCACTTCTTGCCGCTGTAAAACCTAATCGGGCACCAGAAGCTCTCGACGTTACGCAACATCTCCGTCCCCAGCGACCACACTCCGGTCATCCAGTCGCAGTACAGGCACCAGACCAGGTCATGCCCCACCAGCCCGTCAAACTTGTACCGTGACACATTGACCCACTCCGCACTCTTATAGGGCGGCAGCTTGATAATCCATGTCAGCGGCGGATAGATCACCCACTCCCCAATCCGCACAAACCAGAACAACGGCACAGCCAACGCGGTGATCCAGACAGCAGAGTGGTTTCGCCACCGACCGACCGACCGATTAATCGTGTGGACTATCCGTGGCCCTTTGCGCGCCGCCGGATGAGCCAACTCGTGCAGCCGCGTCCAGATCAACAACCCCACCACCTGCCCCGCAACCGCAGACAGAAACCCACGCCAACCAAAGCACCACATCCCCACGATCATCGGCGCGACCGTGAAGTAAGTAATCACCAGGTCCAGCCCAATCCCTCGACATAGCCACTCAGATACCGACCGCCCCGGCTTGCCCAGCCTCGGCAACAGGTGCAGAATACCCGCACCCAGTAACAGCGAAACAACCGTGGCAGCGAAGATACATAAGGCGTGTGTCATCATTTTTCCAAGGCTCCTTGGCAGGTCACGAGTAAACCATCGGGCATAACTCGGTACCGATTCGGTCTATTCCAGACGGGCAAAACGGCATTAACACCGCAATTCATTCGGCGTGTGCCGGCTGACGTATCCCGCAGGCATTCAGCGCGGCGAGCATGGCGGCGGCCTTATCGAGCGATTCCATATATTCGCCCGCCGGGGTCGAGTCCGCCACGATCCCACCGCCCACCGCGTAGTCTACCCGACCCGCACCATCACGCCCCGCTTCGTGAAGCATCGTACGGATCGCGATATTAAAGCACGCTGTATCCCCAAGTATGTATCCGATCGCCCCCGTGTAAGGCCCACGCCTCACCCGCTCAAGCTCATCTATAATCTCCATCGCACGAACCTTCGGCGCACCGGTGATCGACCCGCCCGGCATCACCGCACGGATCAGATCAATCAACGTCTTACTCGGGTGCAACGTCCCCGTCACCGTCGCCGTGGTGTGATGAACGGTCGGATGACTCTCGATCACCCGCGCCTCCGGCACACGCACCGACCCATACGCACACACCCGCCCCAAGTCATTGCGCAACAAGTCCACAATCATCGTCAACTCCGCCGCATCCTTCGCGCTATCCAATAACTCACGCACATCGGCAGCAGCGGGGCGGGTCCCCTTAATCGGCCGCGTCACCACCCGTCGATCCCCATCCAAACTAAAAAATAGCTCAGGCGACGTACACGCAATCGTCCGCCGCAACCCGCTTCGTTCAACATCACCCCCACCCGACATCAATTCCAGATACGCCCCGTACCAGGCAGGCGAACACTGCGCCAGTGCGCTATAAAGCCCTCGCGGATCACCCTGTGTCTGCGTCGTAAAGCGTTGTGTCAGATTCACCTGAAATACATCACCCGCCGCGATGTATTCAATCGCTCGCGAGACCGCCGCCTCATGCGCCTCTCGACTGACCAGCGGCCGAGGTTCCTCCGCATGAAAACGAGGCGCACCACCCGACAGATTCCCAAGGTCCGGCATATCCCCATGCCCACCACCTCGCCACGCCCCACAAGCAATCCAGCCCCCCGTCTGATTATCGTGAACCAGCCACCCCGGACACCGATGCATCTGAACAATCGGCCAACCCCGATCATCCGCCGCCCGGCTCGGCAACCTCTCGATATACCGCCCAACGTCATACCCCAGATACCCCACCCACAACGATTCAACATCCGTAAGCACCCGCTCCAGATCACGCAACGGATGATGCAACCACACACCAGCCCCAACCGGACAACCCCCAGCATCCCCCAACCACACACTTCGGCCCACACCGTCGCCGCTCGCATCAAAACAATACGCACCCGTCCCCGACGTCAAAATCGTGTACCGCGACCACCGCGCATCCACCCGCCCCGAATGCAACATCAGCACACCCCGATCACGGGGCCAACGCCGCAGCGCCTCAAGCGGGTTGATCTCCCAGGATAATTTCGTGCCTTGGAATCGCATCAATCCCATGATAGGACGGATACCCACCCCGCGTCACCATCACAAAGATTTACTGATACCCCCCCCCGGCTGAGGCTGCTTCAGCAGCCGTGCCTAAGATCACCCACACATAAGCGCACACACTACTGTCCCAACGTTAGTCGAATAATACCAACTGGTTAGCGAATGAGTCGGTTTGAGTTATGCCGCCCGGGCGTGAAAACACCTGTATTAACGGGGTTTTCTCGAATAGCGAGACGCTCAAGACCTGTAGTATTGTG